>NZ_CP108037.1 GCF_036170895.1 Streptomyces erythrochromogenes
GAGCTGGATCGGGTTCGTGCGGAGCACGCCCTGGCGCTGGCCGAGGCGCAGTTCGAGCAGCGTCTGGCCGCGGCTGAGGTGGGGCACCTGCGGGCGCAGCTCGCCGAGCGTGGGGAGCGGATCGCTGACTTGCAGCGGGCGGTGGCGGCGTTGACCCCGGCTCCGGCGCGGGATGTTCTCGCTCCGGGGGCGGAGGGGATGTCTGTGCCCGAGCAGGGTGGGTCGGAGCTGGCTCGGGATGAGTCTGGGGGGCGCCGGCCGTGGTGGGGCGGGCGTCCCTGAGCCTGGGCGGCGGGCGGCATCTCCTGTTGCAGGTGCCGCCCGCCTTCGTGTTTCTGGTGTTCAGGCCCGGGCAGCTTCCCAGGCGCCGTCCAGTGCGGTCTCGAGGCCGTTCGGCCGGTAGCCGGCCTCCAGCAGGGCTGCTGCCGATTTGCGGATGTCGCCGGCGGCGGTCTGCTTGACGCCGAGGACCTCCATCACCGTGGTGAGCGGAACCGCCTCGATGTGCTGCTCCGCCGTCTCCGGGCGGGCGCCAGCTGCCAGCAGCATGCGGGCCACCTGGCGCTCGGAGCGCTCGCGCGGGGTCAGCCGGGCGTAGTCCTCGGCCTGCTGGATCCTCGCCTCGGTCATGGCCGCCTCGTACCGGAAGTCTGCGGCGGCCTTCTCGGCCTGCGCGGCGTCCGCCAGCTCCTGCTTGCGGCTGGCCTCCATGCGGTCCGCCAACAGCGCCTCCTGGGCCTGCCGGCGCCGCTCGGCCTCCGCGTCCGCGTCCGCCTTCACCTTCGCCGCGCGGTGCCGCTCCGCCTCCGCGTCGGCCCGCTCCGCCGCCGCAGTGTCCTCGGCCGCCTTGCGGCGCGCGGCCGCCGCCCGCTCCGACTCCAGCGCCTCCGTCTCCGCGAGGGACTGGCGCTCCGCCGCCGTGCGGCGGTGCTCCGCCGCCACCTTCGCGGCCGCGGCCTGCGACTCCGCCGCCGCGCGGGCCGCCTCCGCCTCCGCGGCCGCGGTGCCCTTGCGCGCCGCCTGCTCGTACGTGGCGACCTCGATGTCGGCGTCGTCCGCGAGCTCCCGGAGCCGGTCGGCCTTGGCCCGCTCGCGCTGCCGCTCCGCCTCCACGCGCCGGCGCTCCGCCTCGGCGCGGGCTCGCTCCGCCGCCTCGGCCTTCCACTTCGCCGGGAGGGCCAGCGCTTCCTCCACGGTGAAGCCCTGGCCGGCCATCGTCAGGGGCAGCTTCTGCTCCTCGGTGGCCTTGGACAGGTCGCCGCCGAGTTCCTGCTTGAGCCAGACCTTGTAGCCCTCCAGCGCCCTCTTGCGCTCCACCATCTCCGGGTAGGAGCGGACGTTGGCCAGGCGCATCTCCCGGTATAGGCGCGGGGTCTTCAGCGGGGAGAGCGCCCACCGGTGCAGGGGGATGCGGTCGATGGCCGTGCCGTCCTCCAGCTGGGTGGCGTGCACGATCAGCCGCCGTGCGGCCTCGACGCCGACCACGAACAGCACGGGCATCAGCCCGTGCCAGAACACCCGCACGGGGGCGGGCAGCGCCTCGGCGGCCCTCTCGGTGGCTGTGGCGACGGCCGCGCCGGCGGCGGCGTTGATGATGACGGTGGCCGCGGTCATGCCGTGTGCGGCGAACCGCAGGAGCGGCCAGGGGGTCCGACGGCGGGTCATGTAGAGGTCCAGGGCCAGGAATCCCACGATGGCGCCGTCCAGGCCGATCGGGATCCACGGGGCCAGCCAGTCGGCGAACCCTGCCGCTGCGGCCTTCTCCGCGACCGTGGTGTAGGAGGCGGCGAAGCCGATCAGGGCGACGGGGATCATGCCGATCAGGGCTGCCGCGGCGAGGACGCGGGAGACCCGTGTCCCGGCCTGGGGGGTGGCCACCGCGGCCGGGGCCACGCCATCGGCGGCCGGGGCCGTGACCACCCCTTGGCCACGCTCACCCGGCCACCCGCGGCCGCCCAGTTCCTGCGCGACCGGAACGCCGTTTCGTCGAGCCGGAATCCCCGGCCGTGGCCCCGGAGCAGCCTCGGCCATGACCGGAGCGGCCGGGGCCACGGCCTCCCCCTGGCCTACTGTCTGGCCTACCGTCAGCGTCTCGTTCATCCCGGCAGTCTCCACCCTCCCCTCCGGCGCCGGAACACCGCCCCGCCTAAACGGAGCATCGGCCGGTGCGGCCGGAGCGAACGGCACGGGCGGCCGGGTCAGATCGTGAAGCGTGTGGTGCGTCGTCACGGAAACCTCCAGAGCGGGGACTTGGGGGCGGGCTGGGAGACGTCTCCCAGCCCGCCGGATCGAGCGGCAGCGGTGGCCCGCCCCTCCCGGGAGGGGTGCTCTTCCACGGCGTGAAGGGGGTGGCCGGTCAGCGGCCGAGGTGCGCAGCGATCTGTGCGTTCAGCGCGGCGGCCGCCTCCGAGGCGTTCCGTATGGCCGCCGCCGCGGCCTCGGCGGCTTCCGCCTCCTGGCGCTGCCGCTCCAGCGCGGCCTGGTACTCGGCGTTCTGCGCCTCGCTCATCGGGCACCCCCAACGGGCAGGGAGAGGACGGCGGTCAGGCGGGCGGTCCAGCCGCCGCACGCCGCGCACCGGTAGGTGCCACGGGCCCGGTCCTGCTTCATCCGCCGGCCGTGGCAGCGCGGCGCGGTCGCCCGGCTCACCGCCGACCCCACCGGCGGCCGCCGCTGCTGTCCTTGTCCTGGCCGGGTTCCGGCTTGGCCTCGGCCTTGAACCAGCCGCCGCGCGAGGGCTGGTACTCGGTGCCGTGGCGCCCGTGGTCGGTGTCGCTCTGGCTCTGGGCCAGCTCGTCCTGGGAGATCGTCCGGCGAAATGCCATGATGGAACTCCTGTTCCGTGAGGAATGGGTGTCCCCGGGGCGGCCGCCCAACTGCCAAGAAAGTCGGCCGCCTCGGGGTGTCTTGTTTCTGGTGCACCCGACCCTTGCTCTAAGGGGCCGGGATTCGTGCGCCTGACGGCCGATAGCGGGGCCGTCAGGGGGTCCGTAAGGGGCTGTTAGGCGCCCGATAGAAACGCAGGTCAGACCGGTGATAGGCCGGTCTAACGGGTTTCCTGGACGGGGCCCGGGGAGAGGGCCGGGGAAGGGGCCTGCTCGGGGTCCTGACCACCCCCGGGAATCAGCCGCAGGACGGCCGGCGCGGGGGCCGGAACAGGCACCCCGGCCGGAGGCTGAGCAGGGGTGCCGGCGGCCGCCACGGCGGGCCCCTCCCCGACCGCCGGAACGGGCACCGCGGGGGCCTCTACCAAGGCCTCCCCCACGGGCCGTGCGGGGGCTTCGAAGCGGGCCCGCAGCAGAGCTGTGGGGGTCATGCCCAGGGCCTCCGTCGCGGCTTCCACGCGCACCCCCACACGGGTCGTGGGGCGGCCCTCAATCCGCATGCCCAACTTGTCGACGGTGGGCAGGCCGCAGGACTCCACCCAGGCCCGAAAGTCGGCGACCTCGGTCCCCTCCGCGAGCAGCCCGCGCGTCACCGCGGAGGCCAGCAGCACATCCAGGTGCACCCCGGTCCGCCTAGTGGCCTCAGCGTCGGACAGGCCCGTGACCACGTGCCAGAGCAGCGCCATACCGCGATCGGGCCCGGCCGCCTCTGCAGCCCGGTCCTCGGCGCCCTCGAGGCCCTCGGGTTCCTCCTCGACGGCCAGGACGTCGTTCTGCTCCTGGCCGTCGTCCGCGGCCGGGGACGGCACGGGGGCGAGCATCCAGGCCGCGGTCATCCAGGCCAACCCCCCAGCGACGCAGAACCACATCCCGTAGGGGGCCAGCCGCTCCTGGACCGACAGCCACGCCAGCCGGCCGACGCTCGCGATGCCACCGCAGGCCACCAGACCGCCGAACCCCAGGATCGCCAGCGCCTCCAGAGCACCCCGGCGCACCGGGGCGACGGGCGGCGCGGCCACCGAGCCGAGGTCGAGTTCACCGGAGTCCTCCCCGCCGGCCTCGACCGCCTCGGCGGCCTTCCGGCGGGCCTGGTGCACCTTCTTCGCCCTGGCCTTCGCGCCCCGGTCGGCCTGCTCCTGGCGGACGGCGGTAGCGGCCGCGTCCACGGCCGCCGCCTCCCACGCCCAGCGCGCCACGACGGCCAGGCAACGGCAAATGCGTCCGGCGAGGACCATCGACCCCGAGCACAGGGCAGTCAGCGCTGCGCCCGTCCCCCGGGTGACCTCTCGAACCTGTCCGGTGGTGCTCACATCGCCCCCAGGGAAGCGCCGATCTTGAGCACGAACATGGAGCACAGGCCCCACAAGCCGCCCGCCATCCCGTACGTGACCCCGGCCGAGATCCCCAGGAGTCCGGGGGCCACCGTCTTCTTCCAGTCCGGCAGGAAGGTCAGGGCGGACAGGGACAGGGCGACGGCGCCCAGCCCGATGTCACCGAAGATGCCGCCCTGCACGACGCTGGCCGGGATCTCGCTGACGCCCTTGGCGAGGTCGGACCACAGGCCGCCGGCCGCGACGGCGAGCGTGCCGAACACGATCCCGAGGCCGCCGGACTTGTCGCGGTCCATCTTCACGCGCTTCGCGCCCCGCCAGCCCAGGACCAGCACCAGGCCGGTGAACAGGGTCAGGCCGGAGACTCCGACGGTGCCCAGGATCGGCCCGCCGGCGAGCACGGTGTCCGTCGCGATGTTCTGAGTGGTGGTCACGACAGGGCTCCCGGGGCGTAGAGGGCGGCAGACAGCACGACGGTGGCGAGCGGGATGCGCGCGGCCCAGCGGACCAGGAGCGGGCGCGTCAGGAAGCGGCGGTCCACCAGCCACCACAGGGCGACCGCCGAGCCGCCCGCCAGTACGGCGGGGGCCACCATGCCGGGCCAGGGAGCGGCCTCGGCGTACAGGGCCGTCAGGAGCGGGCCGGTGCCCTGCCCCCACGTCGCGGCACTCAGGGCGCCGACCGGGGAGGCGAGCCGGCCGAAAAGGCCGCCGACCCCCCGGAAGAACCGGCCCAGCTGCCAGCCGGCGACCGCGGCCCCGCCCGTCAGGACGAGGACCGACAGCGGGACGGCGTCCACGGAGGCCTGCGCGAGGTAGACGGAGCCGCCCAGCGGATCAGCTGCGGCGGCAGAGAGGACCGAGTAGCCCACCGCCCCCGCCGAGGCGTTGAAGAAGCCCCACCGAATCCGGGGATTGACCCCGTCAAAGAGTCCGGGCGCCGGCTCCGCCTCCGGAGCCTCCTCCTCGGTGCTCTCCACGACGAGGTGGGTGTGGGTCTCGGTCACCGTCACGTGGACGATCTGCGGACCCGGGCCCTGGGGCTGGTGCCACCAGTCCGGCATCGGCGGCGCGGCGGGAGGAGCGCCCGGTGGCGGGGGCGAGCCCCCGTTCCCGGTGCCCGGGGCGAAGACCGCCGTCGGCTCAATCGGCTCGGCGCTCACTCGGCCGCCCCGTTCCTCGGCCGCCGGCCGAACACCCGGAGGTAAAGCGCCCGGCGATCCCCCTGCCGCAGCCCCGCCCGCACCCCGAGAATCTTCGAGGGGGTCGAGGAGTCATTCAGGTCCCGCTCCAGACACCAGGCCAGCACCGGGCACCGGCCGCAGATCGCCAGCGCCCTCCGCTCCGCCCCCGAGGGCACAGCCCCGCCGGTCGTCATCTCCCACGGCTCCGGGAAGAACGTCCGCGGGTCCTCACCCACGCAGGCCGCCGTCCCATCCCGCTCCTGACGAACCACCAGCGCCGGAGCCAGATCCGGGTACGCCCACAGCCGGTCCAACCAGTCAGCCGACCGCGCCGCGGCCCACCCCGGCGGAAGCGGGGGCACCCCGCCCGCCCGGCTCACAGCGCCACTCCCAGCGCCCACAAACCCGCACGAACACGCAGCTCGTCCCCGCCCAGACCCAGCGCCTCCGGCGCCGTCGAAGGCAGTTCAGCCTGTCCGGCAGTGCAGTGCCGGGATGGTAAAACCGTCCGCGTCCGCACCACCGCGGGGCACCCACCCCGCCGAGGGCGCCACCAGCGCCCCATCTCTGCAACCATCACGAGAGTCGGTCCCCTCATCCACGCATATGGGCTGGTCCGACCGCGGGCGGGGCTGCAACCCCACACCTGCCGCCCGGCCCGTGTTGTGAGCACGGGCCGGGCATCTGCATTCGCAAGTCGGTTTCGTACCCAGGCAGGGGTCTAACCAGGACGGTTAGCTTCGGCCGCCACCAGTTATTGCCTAGGCATTAAGGAGAATGCCCGGACGGCCGGGTGTTGTCAATAACGACTAGGCGATAAAGTGAAGCCAGCTACAGGAGGTGAAACATGACCAGTTCCGGAGACCTCTCCGCAGAGCTGCGCCAGCGCATCACGGCAGGGGAACTCGCAGTTGGCAGCAAGCTGCCCACGAATGCCCAGCTCATGGCCAAGCACGGCGTCTCGAAGGCGACGGTCACCAAAGCCATTGCCACGCTGGCGGACGAGGGGCTGGTCTACTCGTCCAAGCGGGCCGGCACGATCGTCCGGTCCACAAGCCCCATCGCGTTGCCGCTCAGCAGGTACGGCCAAGTACTCGCACCCGGCGGAGCCAAGGGTCCATGGGAGACAGCCACCGCAGCTCTCGGCCTGAACGGACACATGAAGTTCGTTTCGGTCGAGCGCGTCCGCGCGGACTCCAGCCTGGCCGTGCTCCTAGACCTATGCGAGGGCGATGAGCTGGTCTACCGCGTTCGCCAGGCAGTGATCCTGCCCAGTGACGTCGTCCAGCTCCAGCATTCTTGGTATCCGGCCTCCATCGCCGAAGCGGCTGGACTTGACCGGGACGGAAAAGTCGTCGGCGGCGTCTACGGAGCTCTCACCGGCGCGGGCCACCAGCCCACCAGAGCGAGCGAGACCGTGAGCGCTCGAATGCCGACAGAGGACGAAGCCGCACAACTGCGCATCGGCGGCCGTGTATGGGTCATCGCCATCGAGCGACTTACCCGCGATGCCCAGGGCCGCGCCCTCGAAGTGATGCGGGCTGTTGCCCCTGCAGACCGGCTCCAGCTCACCTACGACGACTTGCCCTTGACGGAAGGCTGATATGGCGGGCGACACGCCGGAGCGAACGAGAAGACAGAGCAACGATCTTCCGGGTATCTTTCACATCTCTTGATGTTGGAGGTGAAGGTGACAGCCACTCATGACCCCGTGTCATCCGTGGACGTGCTACTGCATGGCCATACGCCACTCTTGCCCCCTGTCTTCCGGGGGCCGCTCCGCCGTGCCGCGGGACTGACCCAACGCCAGGTTGCCCAAGCCGTCGGTGTTCAGCCTCTCCAGATTCTCCGATGGGAAGCAGGCGAAGCCGAGCCACGACCTGGCGAGCGCCGAGTCGCATATAGCCGCCTGCTCCAAGGGCTAGCCCAGCAGCACCCTCACGTCATCACCTCAACCGCAGTGCCGTAGCAAACGCTGAAGGCCGTCCCTGCGCCAACAGGAACGGCCTTCATACAGCTCGACTCGTCCAGCCTCCACAGCTCCGAGTCGTGTCCGGTGAGGTGACCTCGCCGGGGGTGATGCCCGTGGGCCCGCAGGCCCTCGTGGTCACCGATACCCCAGGATAAGCGGCTCCTCACTCGGAGGCCACCATTCCGGGGCCCTGTCTGGTCACATTGCCGTTCGCGACTCCCCTCTCAGGGGAGAAATTGTCCCGTGTCTGACCTGCACTTCCTTCAGGCCAGCTGCACACCAGGGTGCCACCGCCACACCCTCGTGTCCGCATCGCTGATCGTCACTGTCCTGACCCGCACCGCCGCCCGTGCCAGCCTGCTGAGTGCCTGGGGTGCCCGATGAGCGAGGCGCACGGTGCCGAACAGCTTGCTGAGCTGCACGGCCCTGATCACAACCCGTTCTATGGGACGTACGTCCGCGACTGGATCGCGCTGTGCGACGACCTGCGGGACGCCGATGTTCGCGGGTACCTGATCCTGCGCTCCCTGGTGTTCGAGGGGAAGGGCGTCAAGAACCGCGTCCGTGTGCTGACCCTCGCTGAGCTGTGCCAGCTCATCCCCGGCCCGAACGGCAAGCCTTCGAGTCTCAGCCGGATCCGGGAGCTGCTGCGGTGCCTGTCGGCGGTCGGGCTGATCACCACCCCGGAAGGCGGTCCCGTCACCACCTCCTCCGGCGGGAAGGCCCAGGGCCGCCCACTGCGAATCAAGATCCACGACCAGCCGGCGACCGCCTTCAAGCCCCGGTGGCCCAACACGGAGGAGAAGCTCGCTTCCATCCGTCCGAGGGCCGAGCAGGCTGCCCGCGAGGCCGCCGAGCGGGACGCCTCCCGGGCAGCCGCCAAGGCTGCTGGTCAGAATTCCGACCAGCATGGCGCTGGTCGGAATTCTGACCAGCGTGGTCGGAATTCTGACCAGCGTGGTCCGAATTCCGACCACGACTCTGGTGATGACCTGGGGAAACGGGCGCCGCAGTCCTGTTCCTTTGCTTCCCCTTCTTCTACTTCTGCACAACCGGGGGGGTCGGCTGGAGGCCACAGTGCGGGTGGTTTGGCGCGTGCGGGTGCGCGTGACGGCGCGGCGCTCGAGAGTCCGACCGCTGCGGGCGGCTCCGCCGCCGACTCCTCGGAGTCAGCAGCAACAAAGCAGGGGCAGGCGGCCGGCACTCCGGCGGCGAAGCCGAAGAAGCGAGCAGCGAAGGCCCCCCTCCAGGTCTCGGAGCTGAAGCCGGTGGCTGGCGAGGACGAGGTGTACGCGATGCTGGACGATCTCGGTGTGCTCAGGTCCCCGGCCGCCCGCATCTCCACCCTGCGCCGCGCAGTGCGGGAGTTCCTCGGGCACTACGCCGATGCCCGGTCTGGACCGTTCGCGATGTACCCACGCCGCCCCGAGCACGCCGCGCTCCGGCTGAGCATCGGGTGGCACCAGGCCGGAGGCCCGCTGCGTTCAAGCGCTGGCTACACGGGCGGGGACCTGATCGCCCGGCCGGTCGGTTACCTGGCCGCGCTGCTCACCACCCACGAGTGCGACCACCCGAACTGTGAGGCCGGCGTGTTCCTCGACACCCGGGAGGAGTGCAACACCTGCCAGTACCGTGCCGCGGAGCGGATCGCCCAGGCGAAGGCCGCGCAGCTGCTCGCCGAACACCAGGTTCGCGTTGCGGCTTCGGCAGAGTTCCGGGCCCAGCAACTGGCGGACGAGCGGGAGCAGGTCCACAGGGAAGCCCTGGAGGAGAACGCAATCCGCGACGAGACCGCCGCCATCCGGGCAGCCAGGGCGGCCGCCTCAGCTGCCGCAGCTCGGCCGGTTGTTCCTGCCCCGCTCCGCCCCGCCCACGATGAGGATCCCGTAGAGGCCGAAGCCCTCCCGGACGAGGAGGCCCCGGAGGAGGACCCGTTCGCCCCCAATCACTTTGAGGACGTGCCCGTTTCTGAGGGTGCCGTGCCGGAGCAGTCGGCGGCCCCTTGGTCGCTGTCGAGCCCGAACGCTCTATACGAGGCGGCGAAGGCGGCCCTGGCTTCGTAGATCCCGTTCAGAATCGAGGCTTGCCGGTGCCGGGGTCCCTATCCCTGTGGACACCCTTAGCCAAGCCCTACGTGCCCCGTACGACGATCAACGCCACCACCTGAGGCAATTCCACCCACGTGGCCGCCGTTCAGGCCAGCATGCGGCCGTACAGGGCCGCATGCCGCACGATGGGCTGCGTGCGGTTCGGAGAGGGCCAGCCTGGTTAGGGTCGGCAGCAGCCCGCGCCGTCTCGAGCACTCGAACCCGTCAGTGATGCGTGGGGCCTTCGCCGAGTACGCGGCGGCCGCGTGAGGGCTCGGGTGCGGGCGTGGCTACAGGTTCTGTTGGGGGAGCCAGCTCGGTCCCCTCGGCGGCGAGGCGGGTCCTGCGGGGCTCGGGGGAAGTGGCGGAGGCTCGGGGGCCTGTGCCCAGGGCGCGGCGAGTGTTCACCAGGACAGTGTCCTGCGCTGGTCGCAAGGGCAGTTGGCGGGGCCCACTTCGCGCGCGGGCGCGCACGGAATCGTCTGCGCGAAGATCTGTTCCGGTCGGTCGACCGTTCCCGGCGAGGGTCCCCATCACCCTAAAGCAGGCTACGGATAGCACGCCGATCGATTCTATCGATCGCGCGTCCTCTTATGTCTTCTTCATCCGAGTTGTTGACGCAAATAGAAATTCCAGTGCTTGGGCGTCGATGTCGCCGAATTTGGGTGCGTGCCCCGCCTAGCGCTCTGCGTGAGCAGCACCAATTCCAGTGCCCGCAAGTGCATGAAGCCCTCTCAGTGACCGGTCTTACACCCTCCGGTACATCTGGTCTGAGCTCGTCCTCGTCCGAGCCGCCCGGGATCAGGCGATGGTGGACGAGATCTGGGACGACGTCATCACCGACCTCGACTCCGACTACGCTGCCTACGCCTATATCTTGTCTTTGCCGTCGGAATCGGCGTCTGCCTCCCAGCCGCCCGGCGGCCTCTGCCACGGCGAATGCTATCTACGGAAAACCAACCCGGAGAATGATTGAACCTCCAGCTACTACGTCATCGTAGAGCCCCTCAGAATCCACCACCCTGGCGACCGCCCACCGACCTGCACCGGTTCGAACGCAAATGCTTTGTGTCGTCTTTACGCTACGCAGATCCAGAGCTTCTCCCCTGGGGACACGCTGCGACCGGGTTGAGCAGTAATCGATGTTAGCGTTCTCGATGATTCCCATCTCGACTGGCGCCGGAAAATTAACGAAGCCAGAGAAGAAATAGATGTCATCCGCGCCGCTGCTCTGGTTGTTTATCGCCTGGCCGTCCAAGTCTACATAGTGCCCATGCGGGATGGCCAGGTCATAATACTTAAGGATTTTTCGGCCGTCGGCCGGTGAGGCTTTATTGCCGCCAGGTGGTCCTTCGCTCCCTGGCGTTCCGCCCGATTTGCTGCCGCTACTCGGCGCACTGCTCGGCGTCCCGCTGCCGCTCGGCCCACTGCTCGGCGTCCCCCGCCCAGGGCCTCCGTTGTTTGTGTTGCCCTTATTCCCGTCTCCGCACACGCCGGCAGGGCAGTTATTCGTCGTATTGTTCGAGTTGCTGGTGCATCCGGCGGTGAGGAGAATGGTTAACGCCATAAGGGCAAGGTGGGTAATCCTGAGCCCGATCGCGCTTTTATTCGCAATCACTTGGCGGATTCCGCGGGGTTGATCTGGTTGTTGATGTTCCCCGAGCCGCAAATGCCACCGGGGCATTCATTGTGGTCTCTAGTGTTGTTTGCGGCGAATATGCCGATGACCGCTAGGGCGACAATCCCCAAGACGACTAGCGCCTTGATCCAAACCCTTCGGCGATCACTTCCATCCATCACGGGCTGCATGTGCTTCCCTCCCCCGAACCACTACCCCACTTCTTGACGCCCATGGTGACATAGATCACTTTGTGGCGTCGGCTTGCTGTCACAACTGCGTCGGGAGAAGCGCTGGTTGACCGAACGGCGTGGAGATCGCGTGGGGTGGTGACCGTACCCGGCGAGCTCCATGTCTACCAGCGGGAGGTGGCACCACCCCTCTTCCAAGGGGGGGTCGGTGATCCATCGGGGTCCAGTCCGTCCGGCCAGAACCTCAGGGCGAGAGAGGACAGTGCGCCAGCGTCTGCAGCCAGCCGGGCCAGATCAGCAGCACCGGCTTCGTCACCAGCGCGCTCTCGACGCTGCGCCAGGGATTCAAGGCCGCTGGCGTCCCCTTCTTCGTAGATCTGTTGATAGAGCTCTTCTGCGGTTTCCTGGTCGCCTTCTTCCTCCCGGCGTTCCGCCATGAAGAACAGGGCGTCGGTGTCTCCTGCATCGACAGCCTTGCGCAGATAGGCTTCGGCAGCTTCCGGGTCGTCGTTCTCCAGGAGCATGAATGTCAGGCCGAGGAAGCCCTTGAGGAAGCCCTCCTCGTCAAGGAGTCCGGCAAGTTCCTCTCGGTCGTCCACTCTCTTGCTCATCATCGACACGCGGACCAGCGCCTCGAGTTCATCGGCGTCGAAGTCGGCTTCCCGGTTGCCCGCCTCCCTACGAAGGTGTATCAGACCGATCATGGCTTTGACGCTCCCGGCGTCGGCGGCTTCCTGATAGAGCTCTTCGGCGGCCGCACGGTCCCCCCCGTTCTCCCGATCGCTGGCCAGAGTGGCCAGGGCGTCCTCGCTTCCCGCGGTGACGGCCTGTCGGCAGAGCTCTTCGGCGGCCGCACGGTCCCCCCGTGCGTCCAGAACCCTGGCCAGTTGTGTCATGGCTTCCCCGCTTCCTCCATCGGCCGCCTTCTGGTAGAGCTCTTCGGCGGCTTCCCAAAGCCCGGCCTGGGATCGCGTGCGCGCCATGACCAGCAATGTCTCTACGTCGCCCGCGTCGGCGGCTCGCTGCTGGAGGTGGTGGGCCCACTGCAGACGGCATCTCACCTCGGCCGCGTGGCTGAGTGCAGAGAGGTCCTCCGGTCGGGTGAGGTGAGAATGGGCAGCATCCCAGAACGAGGCCGGCGGGCAGAGTCGGCGGCGCGTGGTGCGCCCGTGTTGCTCGAGGTAGTCGGCCAGGCGCAACATCGGGCCGCCTGTTGGCGAGGGGACGGGTGCCGGCATGCCAGGAGTGCGGCGTGCGGGGCGGGTGCTGGCTCGGGAGAGGGGCGATTGTTTCCCGTGGACGTGCCGGGCGAGGTCTGCGTAGGCGGCTTCGGCCCAGTCCTCGGTGAGCTGGCCGTAGTCGTGGTCGTCGAGGTAGTCGATGGCGGCGTCGGTGAGGAAGGCCTGGGGGAGGTGGAGGCCGACGCCGAGGCGGCGTGCGTCCATCGCGGCATTCAGCAGGGCTCGGACCGCGGGTGTGCCGTTCTCGTAGCGGCGCATGAGTTCGGGTGCCCCGGCGAGGTCCTGGGCGATCCGTCCATGAGCCCGGGCCCGAGCGAGGGCGCCCGCCAAAAGCCCGTCGCCGCCTTCGGCGAGGGTGCCCGCAGCAACGAGGGCCTTCTCGTCGAAGGTGTCGGGAACGGGGAGGGTGCGGCCAGCAAGGAGTTCGCGGGCCCGACTGTGTCGGTCTGGACTGCCGTAGACGGGAAGCTTCGCGTACTCGTCGGCGTATTCGGGCCATAGCGTGCCCAGTATCAGGACCGGGGCGCGGCCTGGGTCGGTGAGCAGGGTGTGCAGGGCTGCGGCGACACGCTCACCGGCCTGCGAATCCCCGAGATAGTGCTGTGCTTCGTTCAGCCACAGTACGGTGCGCGGAGCGACCCGGTCGAGGGTTTCCAGCGCGGCGTCGGCGCGGGTCGGGTCGAAGGGGTGCCACAGGCGCCACGCCTCGGCCGCGAGGGGCTGGACTGCCTCCCAGCACGCGCGGGTCTTGCCTGTCGAGGACGTGCCGACCAGAACCAGCATTTGGCTAAGGCCTTCTGACGCTTTGCCGATGACCTCGGCGAGGACGCGGTCGTGGGCGCGACCCACATAACCGGGCAACACCGGTTCCCGCCGGTCGCCCGCGCCGGGCGCAGTACTGGCAGGGTGGACCTCAAGGGCGTGGGGGTTCCACTCGCCGATCAGTCGGCCCGGCGCCGTCCGCGTGGCATCGCTTTCACCGGCTGCGGTCCGTCTCAGTGTCAAGATCTCCTGGACTGGCAGGCGCAGCGCCCGGCCCAGCGCGGCGACTGTGGCGGCCGATGGCACTGGCCCGTCGGACCGCAAGGCCGCCCAGGCGGTGGTGCGACTCACCCCGGCACGCCCAGCGAGCTGGGTCGTGTTCAGTCCGGCTTGGGCCTGCCCGTCGGTCAGCGTTCTCCGCAGGCGGTTCAGGGCCTCCGCCGGCGTGCCGTGCTTCTTGTTCGCCACCGGCCCGTCCTCCTCCTGCGTGTTCGCCAGTGTTCATTTTCGTTCGGGCGCACCGCGGCGAACACCGTTTTCGGGAGGTTGGGAAGGTCAGAGTCAACTCCGGACAGGGAGTCCACTGTGGACCGTTCCGTCGTCGTACTGCTTGGCATCGCCATCGTCGTGATGTTTGCGCTTTTGGTTGCCGCTGCGGCGGGCATGCTCGCCCGTCTGGACGGCGCCGGTTACCCCACCGCTGTCGTGCGCGCGGCCACCGCTTTTGCCGCCGTGCTCACGCTCGCCGCCGTCGTCGCGACGGCGATGGCCCAGCTCGTTTGAAGTTTCTGTGACAGACCGTCGGTCTCGTGCTCGCATGCGTCCGCCAGGGCCGCGACGCCGATGAGGCGAGCTCCGCCGCCCGGCTGGAGGGGAGGCCAGCGCTCGCCTCATCGGCGTCGTTCGCCTCCCACTCGATGCGCATTCACCGTTCCTGCGCCAGGGCGGCGCGAGCCGCCCGACGACGCGGGCGAGCTCGTGGATCTGGGAGAGGGCCGGCGCGAGGCGGGTGGCAGGCGGGGTCTACGAAGACGAACGGCTCAACGCCGTCCCCCGCGGGCTCGACCCGGCCGAGCGGCAGGTGGTGTTCGCATACGCGGCGGCCAACGGGACAACCTGGACCGAGGCCGCGGCCGCTGCAGGCGCCATGGACCCGGACGCATTCGGAGAGCGAGTCCGCAAGGCCAAGCGTTTGGCCTCTGAACAGCGCCGCCGTTCCGCACTGGCAGTCCGTGATTCATGACCGGGGTGTGCCAGCGAAGTCCTTCAAGATCTATTGCTGCTGGCCCCTTCCTCGGGACTTGGAAGTGAACGACCAGCACGTCCTGGCTCGACGGCGGTCCCTGCCGCTACCAGCCGCTCGGCCTCGTTGCCGCGAGGGCGCCGCTCCGCCGGTCGCAGGGTACGGCAGTAGCCGAAGGTGACTGCCCAGCTAAGTTACCTGTAACAGACTCGCCCCACCACCCTCTCACCGCAACTCGCCCGGCCCCGCCCCGCGCCGCACCCCTGGGCACCGGACCTTGGTACACCGCGGGCAGGCGAGTGGGCGGTTCTGGTCTGTTACAAGTAACTTAGATCTGGATGGGACGGCCCTCTCCGGGCTGGGGAATCCACTCCACCCCGCCCTCGCGGTTGGCCCCCAACTCCACCCGCGCCGCGTCCAGGAACTCCCGGAGCGCCCCCGCGTAGGCCTGCGCCCGCTCATGCTGCGTCACTGTGACCGGCCCCCGAGGCAAGTCACCGATGACCGCACGTATCTGCCCGTAGGTCAGCAGACCGCACCGACGCATCGCCTCGACCGCTTCCCCCGTGAGCGCTTCCCGATCCTGCCTGCGCGCCCTGAGCGCCTCCCGCGCCCTCAGCGCAGCCGAGTGCGCGGCCCAGCCCGGCGTGCCACCGTCATCCGCCACCTCCTGCAGGACCGCCATCGCCCTGGCAGCCGGGCCCCGCAGACGAGCCGCATCCAAGGCCGCCTGAGTGGCCTCCAGAACCGGCTGCGCCAACGCCACCAAGCTCGCCGGCACACTCAGCTCCACCTCGGCATACGCCTGGGACACCTCCTCGTACATCAGCCGGGCCTCCGCATCGCGGTCCTCGCTGTACAGCTCACCCGTAAAGCGGAAGAGCCTGCGAGAGGTACGGACAAGCTCCGCAATCGCCAGCCGGCGCTCGTCCCGCAACGCCGCCAACCGCGAAGCCTCCGCCGTGATCCGAGCCGCCTCCCGCGCAGCACTCGCCTGCGCCAGACCGCCCGCCGCCTGCACCTTCGCACCGAGCCAGTTCCCCAGCAGACCCCCGCCGATGGCCAGGAACGGCACCAGCAGGCTCAACCCCGCCGAGTTCCGCTCGACCCAATGCCAGACCCCCACCACCATGCCGCCCCCTCCATCCGCCCCGCCCGACAGCGGACAGGCAGCGTACGCACGAACAACCCTGTGGTACCTCCGCCTCTGACCCCGACTGTCTCGGCCGGCGCCGCTGAAGCCTGACCGCTGGCTGACTTCTGCGAAACCGCCCCCGTCGGCCCGGCCGCCCGGCAGGATGCCACCCAACATTCCACCTGGGGGACCCATGCGCACCCGCACCATCACCGTCCTGCTTTCAGTCACCGTCCTGCTAGCCGGCTGCAGCGGCGAACCCAGCTACGACGAATCCGTCGAGGAGTGCGTGAAGGCGGTCAAGGCCCGGCCCGAAGGCGACGTAACGAAGCCAAAGCCGTGCGAGTCACTGAAGGAGGACGACTACACGCTCGTCGTCATGAACAAGGGCATTGGCGACCTGGGCTGGACGGACAAGGACGGCCGATTCGACAAGGAGAAGTTCGAGCGGGACGCCCTCGACGGCAAGCCGTAGCCGGTCACGGTCTTGACTCTGAGTTCAGCCCTTACAGGTAACTTGACGGGATGGATCACGACGTCGCCGCCCTGGTCGAGCAGTGGCTGGCCGGCCCGAACTCTGAGGCAAACGGCTACTTCGGCTACCAAGCCCTCGAGCACTACCGGCCCGCCGTCCTGCACTGGCTCACCGTCGGCTGCGGCACCGACGGCCGCCCGGACCCCGACCTGTACCTCCAGCCCACCCCCATGGCCCTGCAGAACTGGGCCATCGGCTACGCCACTGCAGCACGCTCCCGCGACGCCGCCTGCGGAGCCGTCCGCTCCTTCTACCGCTGGGCCCAGACCCCCGCGAACGCCGGCGGGCCCGGCCTCGTGCCGCCCGGCACCGCGAAGGCGCTGCAGTTCCAGCGCGGCGGGAACTTCGCCGCCGGCCTGCCCGGCCGCGAACTCCTCACCCCCGACCAGTGCCGCTGGCTCGCCCAGGCCGCCGACCGCTACACCGGCACCCGCCGCGAAGGACCCCACCGCGCCCGCGCCCTGATCTACCTCTGCCTCAACCACTACCTCTGGGGCCGGCACCACGACGATGACATCCTGCGCCCCGGCCAGATCACCGCCATGCGCCTCAACGGCCGCCACCAGGAACAGCACCGCACCACCTGGGACGTCCCCCAGAAGAACGCCGCCTCCGACGCCACCCGCCTCCAGCCCGTCCACCACGACGCCGTACGCGCCATCGACGAATACCTCCCCCACCGCGCCACCACCCGCGACGACACCGGCCACCTCTTCACCACCGTCAACGGCCGCCCCCTCGAACCCCAAAGCCTCATCCGGATCCTCCGCACCGTCGCCGCCACCCACCCCGACCTCGAAGAGATCGCCCCCAAGCTGTCCGCGGACGCCGTCACCCACTCGCCACCCCCACAAGAGCCAGCTGCCGACACCTGAACAACCGCTTCAACAGGCCAGGTCACGCACCCGTCCACAGCAGTTACAGGGTCAGCACCACTGCGCCGGTCGTTGTGGGTCAGACTCTCCTTCCTCGCGAAAGGGACATGTACCGTGGCGGCCAGTACTACCGTCACAAGCGGCCCCATGCGGGCCGTGAACGTGAGTGGCCATCAGGGGGTAAGCGAAGTGTTGGCGGAGGCGATGACGGCATTGGCCGCAGCGGCGGGGGCTGGTGTGGTGCAGGCTGCGACTACGGACGCGTGGACTGTGCTCCGCGTGCGGATCGCACAATGGTTCGGGCGAGGCGACGGCCGGCGGGAACAGGTGCAGCTGGAGCGGCTTGACCGCACCGCCGCCGAACTGACCGCGAGCGGCGGGACCGAGCGGGAACGCGAACTCCATGAAAGGGAGTGGCGGACCCGATTCGAGGATCTACTGGAAGGCCTGGACGATACGGAGCGGGAAGAGGCAGCCGACGAGCTGCGTGCTCTGTTCAAGGAGACCGCGGCTGGCGGCGTATCGGCGGGGGATGGCAGTGTGGCCGTCGGCGGAAGTATCAGCGTGCAGGCCCGGGACGGGGCGATCGCCGCGGCAGTGCTGAATGGAGGAGCACGCATCGACCACCGCCCTCCAATGCCGGATCCGTCCCAGGGCTGAACGGACCGGCATTCCCAAGCCCCCCACAGTGCGCACCGTCGGGCGACAACATTCACGTTCAGGCTGATCGCGGAGGCATGGCGGTAGGCCACGCCAACCACGTCACCTATCACGCCGCCCCCCGCAGTGCCGTCTCCTGGCCACACCAGGTCGGTGTGATGCCCCGGCAAGCCAGTGCGTTCCAGGACCGCGCCGAGGCACGGTGGCTGCGGCACGCTAAGGCGGGCGCAGGCATGAACGCGCAGGTTCTGGCCGGTATGGGCGGGGTCGGCAAGACCCAGCTGGCCGCCAATCACGCCCGCCATGCATGGGGGGACGGGGAGATCGACCTCCTCGTCTGGGTCACAGCGGCGACTCGCCAGGCCGTCATCGATGCTTACGCCCAGGCTGCCGCGGACATCCTGCACGCGGACCCGACCGATCCAGAGCGGGCCGCGCAGGCGTTCCTGGCTTGGCTGGAGCCCAAGCCCACTCCGCAAGCGACGCCCCGCTGGCTGATCGTCTTGGATGACGTCGCTGACCCCGGGGACCTTCGCGGCTTGTGGCCACCCACCCACGCACTCGGCCGAACTCTACTGACCACCCGCCGCCGCGACGCCGCTCTGACCGCTCACGCCCAGTCGGTCCCGGTAGGCCTGTTCACCCAAGGCGAGGCCACCGCATACCTTCAGCAAGCTCTGGCCGGCCATAGGCGGCGCGACAACAACTCGGTTCTCGAGGCGCTCGCCGCTGACCTCGGGCACCTCCCGCTCGCCTTGTCTCAGGCCGCCGCATACCTCATCGACACCCACCTGGACGTAGCCAGCTACCGCATCCATCTGGCCGACCGCGCAAGGCAGCTAGCCGACTTGCTTCCGGAGCCTGGGACCCTGCCCGACGACCAACCAACAAGCGCGGCCGCCGCCTGGTCCCTGTCATTGGACCGAGCGAACCAGCTGCGCCCCGTCGGCCTGGCCCGCCCCATGCTTCAGCTCGCCGCGATGCTCGATCCCAACGGCATCCCCCAGGCGGCTCTGACCAGCGAACCGGCCCTCAGCCACCTGGCAGCCAACCGGACCCCCCAGCACGATCGCGGGTCTACCCCGACGCCCCCCGCAATCACCGCAGAGTCGGCGATCGGCGCCCTACGGATCCTGCACCGTCTGAGCCTGATCGACCACACCCCCGATGAACCTCACCAAGCAGTACGCATCCATCAGCTCATCCAACGGGCCACCCGTGACGCTCTCGACCCCGATCACCAGAGCCGCCTCGCGCGCACCGCGGCCGACGCACTGACCGCAGCCTGGCCCGAGGTCGAACGCGACACCGAACTCGCCAGCGCCCTACGCGCCAACACCACGGCCATGATTGCGTGCTCCGAAGACGGCCTGTACCGCCCCGATGTTCACGTGGTGCTGTACCGCCTTGGCCTGAGCTTCGCAGAAGCTGGCCAGGTAACATCCGCCCGTCAACACTTCCAGCAACTCACCACTACCACTACCCACTACTTGGGTTCGGACCACATCAATACCCTGACAGCCAGGTCCAACCTCGCCCACTGGCGGGGGGAGGCTGGAGACCCCACCGGGGCGGCAGCCGAGTTTGCCGCCGTGCTGAAGGACCGCCTGCGCGTACTGGGCCCAAAGCACCCCGACACCCTCACGACCCAAAGCAACCTCGCTATCTGGCAGGCGAGGACGGGGGATCTCGCCGGGGCCGTAGCAGCCTGCACCGCCATGCTGGAAACGTCACTGCGGGTGCTGGGCCCGGACCACCCCCACAACCTCACCACCCGAAACAACCTCGCGAACTGGCGAGGGGAGGCTGGGGATCCCGCCGGAGCCGCGGCCGACTGTGCCGCCGTGCTGAAGGACCGCCTGCGCGTACTGGGTCCAGAGCACCCCGACACCCTCCTCACACGAGCGAACCTCGCCTGCTGGCTGGGGGAAGCGGGAGATCCAGCCGGGGCCGCAGCCGCGTGCACCGCCGTGCTGAAGGACTTCGTGCGGGTGCTCGGCCCGGACCATCCCCGTACTCTTGCCACCCGAAACAACCTCGCGAACTGGCGAGGGGAGGCTGGGGATCCTGCCGGAGCCGCGGCCGACTGTGCCGCCGTGCTGGAGGACCGCCTCCGCGTACTTGGCCCGGACCACCCCGATATTTTCATGAGCCGAGCCGGCCTCGTCTACTGGCTGTGGAAGGCGGGGAATCCCGCCGGAACCGCAGCCGCGTGCGCCGCCGCGCTGGACGACCACCTGCGGGTGCTGGGCTCAGAGACCCCGCATGCCAACACCGCCCGAAAGACCCTCGCTATCCAGCAGGGACAGACTCGGGACCTCGCCTGGGCCGGACCCGAGTTCGCCACCTTGGTGAGGGACTTCCTGGCCCTCGCGCTAGCCAAGGCCACCCCGACGCCCACACCTCCCGAAACAACCTTGCCCATGGCCAGAGCCAGGGATGAGGTTCGAAATACGGCTGGCGATCACCCGCAGAGGGGGGCATAACGCCACGTCCTCAGAAGTTGGTCGTCCGTGTGGGAACCCACCCTCTACAAGCCGATGCCGTACAGCGGGTTGAGTTCCTCGTCGAAGGCGGCGGCGCGGTCGTGGTAGCCGACGAAGGCGCGGGATCCGTCGGCCCAGCCGCCGTGGCGGGAGGCTTCCAGGGGGCTCTTCTTGGCGTGGCGGGTGGCCTCGGCGTAGCCGCGGCCCAGGGAGTGGCCGGTCCAGCGTGGGGCGCCGTCGGGGAGGACGTCGCCGGGGCGGGCGGTGAGGCCGGCGCGGCAGGCGGCGCGGGTGACGATGTCGGCGATGCCCTCGGCGGTGAGCCGACCGGTCGGGTCTCCGATGCGGCGGCCGCTGCGGTGCATCGGGGGGTGATGCGGCCGTGGCGGTCGATGCGGAGGGACATCACCTCTTCACCACGCTCAACGGCCGCCCCCTCGAATCCCAGAGCCTCATCCGGATCCTGCGCACCGTCGCAGCCCCGGACTGTACTGCGTCTGGTTTGACTGGCTGGAGGGCACCAGCCGCCGCGGAACTGGGTGAAACACGCAGCTGCACCCAGGAACCAGGCCCCGGTGCCGCCCGGCGCGAAGGACAGCACCCCCCACGGCCTGACCGCGCCGGGCGGTGCCGGGGGAGCGGGGGTCCGGGGGCCGGCGAAGGCCCCCGGGACCACCGGCCTCAACCACACCCGATCCACCGGGCAGAACGCCGCCCGGCGGCCGGCGGCCAGGCCGTCCTGGGCCCCAGGTCTCATCCTTGCGTGTCTCCAATTGACGGTGGCGGCCATCTACGAGAGTGGCGTCCATCAACCGATCGGTTCATGGACAGAGGCGGCGGAACTGCGACACTCGCGGCCGGAGCCCACTTCCGATGTCCAACACGCGTGTTCAAAACAAGGGAGGCCAGCTGGGAGCAAGCGCCGCTACTTCCACATAGTTGAACGCTCAGCGAAATTGGCGGCTGGATTCCTTTGCCATCAGCAGCTATGAGGTGAAGGATGGGTGTATGGGGACTGGCTCCTGTCCACACGTCCCCCGTGAAAGCGGTTTTCCTCCGAAACTGCGAGTCAAGTCCGCATGGACCGAACTCGCGCTTTTTTAACAGGGAACCATCATGAAAGCCATTCGGCGCCACCGAATTCCGACTTATATCGGTGCATCATGCTTGGCTGCAGCGCTTTCATTCTCAACGGGTGCAACCATCGCTACGGCAGCCCCTCACGCCCCAGCGATGGCAGCGCAGGATGATTCCGGCAACGACCAGCCTGGGACCGACACCAGCAGTTCCGACACCGGCCAGCAGGACAGCAGCCACCCGCAGGGCACCGACACCGGCCAGCAGGACAGCAGCCACCCGCAGGGCACCGACACCAGCAACCAGCAGGGCACCAGCAAGACCGACCCGCAGCACGACGGCAACGGTCAGACCGACGGCACCGGCCTCCAGAATAGGAGGAGTGCCGAGCGCAAGTCCTCTTATTACAACCCCAATACGGGAAAGATCGAATTCCCCAACCTGCCGCAAACGAAACCGCCGAAAGAGAAAGACCTATACGTGTGCGTCGCTGGCGCCAGCTGTCGTGTCATGTCGCAACGCGAGTACAACGACATACAAGCGGCGGAGTACCTCCTTTGCGTTGTCAGCAGTAAATCGAAGACTGTCGGAGGGGTACTCCTGTCACTGGCCGTGTGTCGTGAACTCCCAGTTCCCGGGCATCACACACCGGGCGTTATTGAGATGCCAAACGAGCATGAAGGCGGCGGCGTTACATAACCCAGACCAGCACGCTTCCATTGGCGTTGCCGCAACGAATGATTGGTGCACGGCTGCTACAGCACCCCAAATAGGGCGTTGTCCTCCCACTGGTCCACCACTTCGAGGTAGCCCGCGAGGACCTTGGAGTGCGGGGCCCACCCGCCCTGCTTGGCGATGACGATCTGGTCGTGGCCCTTCATCCGCGACGACGTCGCGAGACCGCGGCGGGGCGAGTGTCCCGTGAAGCGGATCTCGATCCCGGCGCGGCGCGCTGCCCGGCACGGGTGATGACATCGCCCACGGACTCGGGCTGCAGCCCGCCGGCCATGACGGTGTTCCAGCGGGAGTGCAGGCGGCGCCACGCGGGCCCGTCGGGTCGGTGAGCCACGCGGTCCACGCCCGGACGGGGCAGATGGAGGGCCGTGTCCCGTACGGCACCGGCACCAGCCGCGGCGGGACCTTCGACACGCGCAGGTCGGCCTGGATCCCTTCGGCAGTGGCGGCGTAGTCGCGGACGCGGGGTGGCGGCCAGCTCGTGCTCGCGGCCGGCGACGGCGAAGTGCATGAGGACCAGGGCGCCGGTCGGGGATACCGCGGAGTTGTCGGGGCAGGCGGCGCTGATCGCGATGAGGTGGTCCACGAGGAGCGGGGCGGCCTGGCCGCGGCCGCGCTTCTCGGCGCTCTTCTCCATCTCCTTGGCCGATCTCGTCGTCGGCGACGGCCGACAGGGGCCGGCCCTCGCCGAGCGCGGGGACGACCTTGCCGCCTACCGGCCTGCGGGACGCCCGTGGTCTGCCCGCGGCGCCGGCCTTCAGCTCCCCGGTAAGGAGGCCGCCTCGCCGTCGGCGACCCGGCTCAGCTTTTGATCATGTGGCGATTGGGCGCGGCTCGAACACGCTGCGGCGACGCCGGTACCGGTCTTCCTCTTCCCACAGCGTGCGCAGGTTCTCCGGGTCTTCACCGCAAACCTGCGCGAAGCGCCTGGTCAGTTCCCAGGAGGGGAACTTGACCCCGCACAGGACCCGGGACAGGTAGGAGGCGGACACGGGCACGGAGGCGCCGATCACACGCAAGGGCATCCCCGAGGCCCGCTGAATCCGGGAAAGCGCCGGCGCGAGAGGCCGCGGGCCGCCCGTCGGGCGCGGTTCCTCCTCCACCAGCTGGGCCTGCATGAAGATCTCCCCCATCGCGTACAGCCGTTCAGTGCGCTGCGACACGGCGAGGTCCACCTGCCGCTTGGCGCGTTGGGGGTGGAACCGGCGCCGTGCGCTGTCCACTCCCACTCCCAGGGCTTTGCTGATGGCGCGCCAGGAGAAGTGCCGGCTACGCGCCCGGCCGACCACCCCTTGGGTGAGGAGGTCGAGTTGCTTCTCGATCCGCGCGGCGGCCTGGATGGCGTCGAGGGGATCCGCCGGGTCGGAGAGGAGGCGCACGAAGTGGCGCACCTCGTCCTGCATGTCCAAGGCCAGTTCCAGCAAGGCGGTGCTGTTGTCGTCCGACCCCATCCGGTGGGTCTTCTTGCCTCGGGCTCGGTAGGACCCCTGGCGGCACGAAGCCGAGCAGTACTTCGCGGGGCGGCCGGGGCCGTTGTAGGTGGCCATGTAGACCCCGCAATGGGGGCAGGTCAGGCCGGTGCCGATGTACTCGAGATCGTCGAGGTCATGGTTGGTCACGAAGAAGCTCCCTGCCACCCGGCAAAACCAGCAGAATTGAGTTTCGTCATCCAAATACGTAACGCGATGTGTTGGGTACCCGTCGGGAAGAGTGACGAAAAAACGGGAGACCGGGCGTGCCCAAATCGGATACGCCCGGCCGGACTACATCAGCTGAATCCCAGCGCTGACGGCAGCAGGACCGCAGTCAGCGAAGCAAAAGACGAGGTCAGAGCCGGAATCCACAACTGCGGCGACGACCAGCCCAGCGCGCACGCGCAACCCCGGATCACGATGATCGGGTCATGCGGATGCGCAACGAAACTGGTCTTCACCGCTGTGAACCGGTTCATCTCCCTGTTGCGCTGGTCACGCTGGCCACCAATCTTCCGGAGTAGACCCGTAGGGTTGATGACCTGGGGAAAGCGGCGGAGACGCCGACGAACCCAGGGACGAACGAGGGGCTTCATCTGATTCCTTCGTTTTCCAGTAGAGGCGTGGCCCCTCGCCAGGTGCTCGCAACACCTGGAATACCGGGGGGCTCACGCTGAGCGTAGCGCCGCCACCGAGGTCCGATGCGCCCTCTTTTGCACCCATTTTTCGGGTGCTAATCCGGCTAAATCGCAGCAATTCGCGGATTGCTCGGATGATGTTCGACGCTGGATTCCCTTATTTCGCCACGCGCACGCCTGGTCTGTGGTATTTGCTATGCCTACGCTGCTTGAGCCCTGGCGTCAGAAGCTTCCGCCCACGTGGTGCAGGGGACAGTGGACGGCACGCGGGACCTACTCCGCACGCCCGGCCCGGTCTCGTCCGCAACCAGCTGCCTGCGTCGGGCCCATGTCCGGGCACCGGACTCACGCGGTGGCGGAGTTCCCTCGGCAAGGGTTGAGCCCGCCAGGCGGTGGTGAAGGGGGGCACCCAGCACACGCCAGCCAGCTCGGGAGACATCGTCCACCGGGCCAGCGTGCAGCAATCGAGTCAGGTCAGGCCAGCGGAGGCGTTGTCGTCCCAGCCGTCGTCGCGCTGCATGTAGCCGAGCATGGAGCGGGAGTGGCGGGCCCAGCCGCCCTGGTCGGCGATGGCGATGGTGTCCTTGCCCTTCCGGCGGCCGGTGGAGGCGAGTCCGATGCGCAGAGAGTGGCCGGTCCAGGAGATCGGCACGCCGGCCCGGGTGGAGATGCGCTTGACGGCGCGGGTGACGGAGTCGGGGACCAGGCCGCCGGTGATGTGGCCGTGCTGGTCGATGCCGACGAAGGCGGGGGTGGAGGGGTCGGTCCAGCGCGTGCCGTGCTCGGCGACCAGGCGCTCGCGGTAGGCGGTGTAGGCGCGGACCGGGCAGATCTCCGGGTCCTGGGCGTAGCCGATCTTGGCGTTGCGGACGGAGTGCTTGGTCTTGCCGGTGAGCACGGCGACGATGAGGCCGCGCGGGTGCAGGGTGATGTCGCCGCTCTGGAGGCCGGCGGGGTCCTGGGCGCGGGAGGCGTAGTGGAAGCCGGTGAGGACGAGCGCCTTGTCGCGGTCGCCGGTGAGGGTGTCGGGGCAAGAGCGGGCGACGGCGTACAGCCCGTCAATGTCGGCGCCGACGGCCTGGCCGCGGCCGCGCCGCTGGCCGGCCTGCAGGAGTTTGACCTCCAGTCCGGCCAGGGCCTTGCGGGCGGCGGCCTGGTCGTCGCCGCTGACGGCGGCGCCGCGCTGGCGCAGGCCGATGACGACGGCGGCGAGGTGGGTGTCGGCGGAGTTCGGGGCGTAGCCGGTCCCGTTCTGTCGGCCCTCGCGCAGCATCCAGGCCACGAAGGCGACCAGCGCGCCGCGGGATCCCTCCCGCTCCGGCAGGCCGGTGGCGGCGCAGAACCGGGTCCACACCCTCCAGCTCTTGGCGTAGGTGTCAACGGTGTTGTCCGGGGTGATCTCGGCGGCGACCGCGTCGGCCAGGTCCTCGGCCTCGGCCAGGCGGCGGGCGGCATCAACGCCGTGGCGTTCGGCCCACCGCTCGATGAGGGCCTGTCGTTCGGTCGGGGCGGGAGTCGGGAGCTCGATCTCCGTGGTCATCCGGACTCCTCGCTGAACCCGGAGTCCTCGGGGCCCTCGTACTGCGGCTCGTCCTCGGGCTCCCACGAGTCTTCGCACGACCTGCACCATGGCGAGGCACCCACGCCCGAGACGTCGATCTGTCGCCCGCAGCCCTCACAGGGTGCGACCTCCTCGATGATGCGTGGGCAGGCGAAGCAGAAGTAGACGGGCTCCGGTTCGCTGCGCACCCGAACGTCGGTACCGAGCGTCTCCTGGTCGCACCGGGGGCAGACGTTGGCATCCGACGGCTTGCCGTGCCTGTCCCAAGACGCAGGGACCCAGCGGTCGAGGAGGACATCGAGGCCGAAGACGCCGGAGCAGAATCGGCAGGTGGAGAAGACTCCCTGGGCGGCCGGCAGGGTCGGAGGAGCCTCGTCCAGGACCAGCGTCACCTTTTCGCAGGCGGGGCACTCGACGGTGATGTTCTCAAGGCGTTCGTCGCGCAGCTCGCCGCCGATCCGGTTCATCCGCTTCTCAACGTAGGAGTTGATGTTACCCAGCCCCTCGCGGAGGCTCCCGAGGCTGCGCTTCGTCTCTTGTTGCTCCTCGGGGCCGAGGTAGGGCATCAGCTGGGTGTCGACGAAGCGGATGAGGAAGTCGAGCACCTCGCCAGCACGCGCCTCGACCGCAAAGGCGTTCTGGGTCAGGCCGAAGTGCTGGAGCTTGTTGCGGTCCTCAGTCAGCTTCTTGAGCGCCTTCCCCTCCTTGTCGGAGATGGGGACGCCAACGATGTTCCGCAGCCGGGCGACGGCCTGGTCGGGCGTGACGCTCTTGAGCGTGGCCTCGTCCAGCTCCTTGCGGGTGGCGTCGCCGGGGTGGGTGAAGACGAGGGTCCAGTGCTCGGCGAGCAGGCGGGCCTTGAACAGGATCTCGACCGCGGCCTGGAGGTGGAGGACGGCGTACTTCACGCCCCGGGGCGTCACCTCGGACTCGGTCTCGTCCAGGTGCTCGACGACGCTGGCCAGGTAGTCGAGCCCGTTGCGGACCGGCGGGAAGTCGAGCTGCGGCGGGGCCGAGGTCCGCGGCCCGGGCGCCGCCCGCTCCCTCCGCCGGCCCGGGACGCCCCAGACCGCCGTCGCGGCCATGCGCAGCAGTTCGTAATCGTTCGTCAGTGCAGCCACCCCCCCGAACCAACCGACGCCCGTTTCATCCCTGTTGTCGCGTCGGATAAGGAGAGCTTATCCGACGCGATACCCCTCCGGAGCAGGTTTCTGGATCATTCGCTATCAATGCGGAGGAAAAGCCGAACCGAGGGCACGGACTCACTCGGCGGCCCGAGAATGGGAGAACTCACGCCGCCCTACACGGCGCGGGAAGGCACGCATTGCCCTGGAACGGAACACGCCGGACCAGCGACCTCACCCCGCCTGGCGAGCCGGAGGCGGAGTGCCGAACATCCGGATACGACACGCGTACGAGGAGTACGGCGCGGGTCCGGCTCCTTGCGCGCCGGACTGCCCATGTACGCCGAGATTGTCGCCCTCCTGCGCGCCACCCTCCCCGAATTCCTCGGCAGCCTCAGCGCCGCCCTCGCCATCACGGCTGGCAGCTGGACCGTGCGCCGGTCCCGGAATTCCAGCCGCAGCGAACCAACGGGAGAGCGGCAAGCCGACACCGACCTCGCCGGCCCGGTCACGCCTCCGGAGGGACACGACGCGCAATAGCCCGGCCACCCGCCTGGCACGACTCGCTGCCGCCACCGACATGAGCCGACCGGCACCCCGGCACCGGCACGGTCAGCGCTTCGACAACAACGACGCCAGCAGCAGCGCGAAGCGTCCCCGCCGCAAGCCGGTCACCCTTATCGGATGAGGCTACGGAGAACCGGGGTGCTGGCTCCGGCTCCAGTCAGTCCGGCGATGACGGCGGCGGCAACGGAGGTGCCGGTGAGGAAGGTTAGGCCGCCGATGACGAGGCCGATCATCAGGGCGGTGAGCAGCACGACGGTGGTGTGCAGGGACAGGAACGGCTGGGCGCCAGATTCGTGCAGTGACGGGGCGGCGGGCTGTGGGTTCTGTGATGCGGTCATGTATCGACTGTGCAACCCCAAGGGCTTTGACCTGGGCATATCGAACAACCCCGGAGAATCCTGATCAGCGAACCAGCATCGCCGTACAGCTGCTGCACGCGACCGAACGGCCTCTACTCGCTCAACGCTGTTCGGGCATGTTCCGGGAAGTTCAGTCTTGTCCCGCCCCGGGCGTCTAGCGTGGCTTCCGACGAGCGGTGGGGTTGCAGAGCGGAGCGGGCAGGGGCGGCGTGGGCACATACGAGGAGCTGTTGCAGGAGCAGGCGCAGTGCCTGACACGGCTGAAGGCACAGCGAGGCAACCCGTCGCTGAGGGTGATCGAAGCCCGCGCGAAGAAGCTGTTCGCTGACGAGAAGGTGTCCTTGCCGCCCGCTACGCAGAGCACCGCTTTCGGCGGGGGCTATCTGAGCCAGGACAAGCTGATCTGGCTTGTGCGGACTCTGCTGTCGTGGGACAGGTTCGGCAGGGAGTGCGATCCGCCGGCGTACGGGGAGCCCGTGCTAGACGAGTGGTATGACCGGTGGACGGGTATCGCCACTGCGAAGCAGGCACGCCGCCGGAAGGCCGCAGAACCACCGACTAGCTCGGGCGTCGAGATCGCGGAGGGCGAGGTACCACTGGCTCCTTCCGCGCCTACACCGGCTGTTGAGGCAGTAACCGGCGACCCGCTCACCGAACCCGCTCTCCGCGCTCACGCCGTGGCGTTCTCCCCGGACGGCAGTTATCTCGCCACCACCAGCGAGGACGGCACGGTCCGGTTCTGGGACCCGGTCACCCGCCGATCCATCGGCGCCCCTCTCACCATCGGCCACGGCCAGGCAGTCCCCACCTCCGATCGCGATGGTCCCTTCGACGGTGTGCCGGAGCATCTCCAACTGCCGCTGCAGGAGTGGGTGGCGTACGCACTGGACTCCGAAAGTCTGGTCGACCACCTCGATGAGGACCGGGCAGAACGCACCATCTGCCTTCGGCTACGCCTAGTCGCCAAGGTTGATGAAAAGAACCGGGGCGGATCGAAGTACCACCGCGCCTTGACCACAACCGTCGGCACCCAGCTGCTCGACGTGGTCGATGCGGTACTCGCCTACAAGGCCGAGCGCGGAGTATCCGATCAGGATGACATCCGCCTGCTGACGGACATCCTGGACGCGGCAGGGTCGGCCTACCGCGTGGCCGAGGCAGGGGACGGTCTGGAACAACGCGTCACCCCTACCGTCCGCGACGCCGTCCGCCAGACGATCACGAGCGCGGCACCAGTTCCCGCCGCCAGGTCGGCCGCCAACCACCTGGCAAGTGCGTGGCAGGCGGCGCACGGGCGTAGTCCAGATCCTGTGAGGGCCTACGGCGAGTCCATCAAGGCGGTCGAGGCGGCCGCGCACTCCATCATCCAGCCCAACAACGACAAGGCGACCCTCGGCACCATGCTGGGCGAGATCAGGAACGCCCGGCACAAGTTCGCCACGGCCCTGTTCGTCCCTGCTGGCGGCGGCGCCCCGATCGCGCCGACGGAAGCGATGATGCGGGCGCTGTGGGAGGGGCAGACCTCCCGGCACGGAGCCCAGAGCCAGACCGTGCCCGAGACCCTGGAAGCGGCCCGGGCCGGAGTCCACCTTGCTGCGACGCTGGTTCAGTGGTTCGTCTCCGGCGCCGTCGTCCGCACGCCCTGAACCGAAACGCGGCGGCCCTGACCTTGCGGCCCGACGCGCCGCGACACCAGGCTCCGGAACCGGGGGAGGACGCTGCTGGGCGGCGGGGCGGGATGGAGGCCAGCGGCCGCCTGCGCACGCGCGGTAGAGCCCGTTGGGAACGCCCGCGCTCCATCGTCCGCTTCCGCGGGACAGCGGCCGCAGCAGCAACCTCTACTTGGTACCGAAGTGGGGCGCGGTCCAGGGGAACAGGTCGAAGAGCAGCAGAACCGACCAGGTCAGGTAGATGACAGCAGCCACGATGGCTGCTGGTTTGGCCGGGACCTTCATCAACCTCAGCCCCCCGTACATCGGTGCGAGGCAGAACGCGATGGCCACAACCGGGTCGGCCCACCCTGCTCCGCTGTCTCGTCTGGCTGCTACGTCCTGGCCGATCAAGTACGTCCAGAAGGCGAGTGCCACCACGGCCAGGCCCCCGCTCAGCCGGAGAGCGAGCAGCACCTCCGCGCGAGATTCTGCGGTGCCGACCAGCCATGAAGGGGGCCGGCTCAGGGTGCCGACGCGTGTCCGGGTGACACCGTTGGTACCCGCGCCCTTCGGCTGCGAGCTGCGGCTCGTGGCCTCACGAGCGGCTGTGGTGGGCGCCGCCGAGTCCACCACTTCCACCAGCCCGAGCCAGAGGGCCGCCCGGGTGCCCCACCACAGGTTCCGGGTCGCCGGGGCCGCACGTGCTGCGTCCACGGCTGCGTCTCCAGGAACCGATCGCAGGGCAGGCGACTGTGGTGCTCGCGTCGGAAAGTCCGCGGCCGTCCGCTCCGCGTCAGTGCTGGTGAGAGGCTTGTCCAACACCATTTTGGACACGAGTTGGACGGTTTCAGGGGAGTCGGGGACAGCTGGGGCGGCCTCGTCGCGGCCGGTGGGGTGCTCCGTGGTCTGCGAGACGGCCTGCTCGGTGTTGGACAGGGATTGGACAGGGTTCTCGGCGACAGGGAGTTGCTGTGGTGCGGCGTCGTCGGGGCTCGTGGGGGTGGGCTGGAGGTCTTCCTCGATGAGTGCCTCGTCGTGCAGGCCTTCGGCGGTGATGTGCTCCAGGCGCGCTTCGAAGCCGGAGTCGTCCACCGCCTCGGCGGTCTCGGTGCGGACTGGTTCGAGGGAGCCGGGGGCGACGACCACGAGGTCCTGGGCCTCGCGTTCCAGCCGGCTGATCTCCTCCTGCGCGACCAGGGCTTCGGCCATCCAGAACTCCTGCTGCTCCTCCGCCGTCATCCGGCGGGTGCGGGCCCCTTCCTGCTGGACGTGGACCCGGCTGAGGCGTTCCTTGGCCTGGCCGAGCTGTCGTTCCACCCGGGCCTGCTCGCGTTCTCCGCCGAGCTTCAGCTGGAGCTCGGCGTTCTCCAGCCGGCTCTGGGTGTAGGCGAGCATGGGCCGCAGCTCGGCGAGGTGCTTCTCCGCGTTCGCCGCGAGCGCCTGGTATTTGATGACCTGCTGGAGTGCGTCGTCGCGCCGCTGGTGCTGGCGCACCAGCTCACCGCCGCCCGGTGTCCGGCCGGTGTGGCGTTCGGCGGCGGCCGCGTTCCACAGCTCGAGCGCCTGGACCGAAGCGGCGCTGCGGCTGGTGCCGGGTGAGGTGAAGGCCTCCACCAGCTTCCCGAGCAGGGGCTTGGGGATGAGCTGCGCGCCGTTGAGGTAGTTGCCCCAGCTGGAGCTGCTCCTGCCGAACCGGTCGGCCAGGTCCCGCACCGTTGTACCCCGGGTCAACGCCACCACGTACAGGGCGAGCCGGCCGGCCGCCGTCTCCTCGTCGATCTCACGTTGCGGGGACACCGCGCCCCTCTCCCACCCTGCCGTCCAACCCTGACCATCCGTTGACCACGCCCGAACCCCCTCCCACCAGGCACAACGCCTTCTCCTCACCCCCTGGACAGTCCCGGTGCGGTGAATCTCTCCTCACCGCAACCGGCTCTGCCACCAGGGGAGAACGCCATGAGCCTGTCCACGCTGTACGCATTCCTCGGCCACGACCTCCTCGGCGACGTCGTCGCCGCGGTCCTCGTCGCCGGGACCGGATACCTAGCCAAGAAGATCCGGAGCAAGGCCCGCAACCGGAACGACGGAACTGACCAGCCCCGCTCGTAACCGGAGCACCCCCGCCTGCTGAGTCCGCGACGTCACGCCGCCCGGGGACGCCTTCGAGCGTTCCGGGCGGCGGTTCGACTGCCACGTCCCATCGGGCCCGACGGGAGAAGACGGTCCACGGCCGCCCAACCAGGCGCTGCTGCGGGGTTGCCACTCTCCCGGGTGAACGTGAGGGGCCCGGGGGGAGAAGTGGGGGGTGCGCGTCGTCTGGGGGGCGAGGACGCGGGGTCCGCGTCCTCGTGTCCCACAGATCATGGAGATCCACGAGATGACGCTGTCGGAGTCGACCGGGTATGCCCCGGCCGTCGTGAGCGCGGTGCCCGCGCTGGGCAGGGTGATGCGTCCGAGCCGGCGAGGGGCCGGTCGCCGAAAGTCCCCTGGGGCGGATGCCGCTGAGGATCTGGGTGGCGACACCGTCTCGGCCCGCACTCTCGGTGCGGGCACGGCCGCGGCCATCGCGGTGGTGCCGGGTGCGGCCGGCACCGGTCCGGGCGGGGAGCGGGGCCCGTGGTAGGCGAGCAGGCCTCGGAGGAGGTGGTGGTGCTGGCCGTGGACGTCGCGCAGCGGCTGTACGAGGCATACGCGTCGTTCATGGAGACGGAGCCCTACGAGCTGCGTCGGGAATTTCGGACGCTGCCGCTGGCGACGTGTCAGGACGTGGCGCAGGAGGCGTATCTGAAGGTGGGCCGTGCCGCCGCGGAGGGGAAGCTGGACGCGGACACGGACGTGATGGCGTACCTGCACAAGGCCGCGCGCAACCTGGCGGTGGACAAGTACCGCCGGCAGAAGCGGTTGCGGCGGCACAGCGTACTGATGGGCGGGGACGCGCTGGACGTGCTCCCTGCGCGGCGGACGCTGGCGCAGGAGGACCGCGAGGTTCTGCAGGAGGTCGTGATCCCGCAGATTCGGAGCATGCGCGACAGCCAGCGCCGGCGGGTGGTGGAGCTGCAGAGCCGCGGGCTGAGCGATCGCGAGATCGCGCTCCTGATGGAGATATCGGTGGAGCGGCTTCACAACCTGCGGAACAAGGCCGTCACGCATCTAAGGGGCAAGCTCGCTGGGCATATTCGGGACGAGTACCGCAAAACGAAGAAGAGCAGCGGGGAGAAGGACAGGTGACGGATGTGAGCAGGTACGAAGGCCCCTCCGGCGGGGCCCAGGGCCCGGATCCGGTGGTCCCGGCCGGGCTCGCGGACCTGCTGGACCAACTCGCCGGGCCAAAGGACGTCTGGGATCGGCCCGACGGTGACTTCGGGCCGCTGGACGGCTCGTACGGGCTGAGCCAGGAGGAACGAGAGCACGCCAACTCGATGTACCGGGTCGGCTCGAAGGCTCTCGTCCGCGGCGACCTGCTGCGGGCGGCGAACTGGCTGGGCTCGGCGGCCGAAGCCGGGCACCCCGGGGCGATGTTCCGCATGGCCGCGCTGACCGGGCGCGCCGGCGGAGCGGTGGACGATGTGCGGTTCCTGGTCGCGGAGGCGGCCCGACACGGGCACGTGGATGCCGAGCGGCTGCTGGCCGGGACGGTCGGGCGCAGGATCAGCGGCACGTGGACGATGCAGGACCCGGAGTTTTTCGACGAAGTCCGGATCGGGTTGGGCAAGCCGCTCGTCCTGCACACCGGCCACGGCGACGAGAACCCCGGCGGTGCGGGCGGGAGTCCGAGCCGGGCGGACGGTCCGCGGCTCGTCCTGCTGCCCCAGACCCGCGTCGAGCAGCCCGGCCCGCGGCGTGTGCCCAGGGGCCCGGCCCGACTCAGGCCGGTCCCGGCAAGCAGCACCGCCCGCACGGCGGCCGCCCAGGCGCCGATCGCGCAGCCCGACTCGGCAGAACTGGGCAGGCCGGACGCTGCCACGCCGCCCACGCACCGGGAGGCGGAAGCGCGCGACGGGGGCGACGGGGCCTGGGCGGTGGGAGTGCTGCGGCCGGCGGCGCTGACGGAGATGTCCAGGAGCTGTCTCGTGCCCGCCGACACCGCGCAGCAGTGGAAGGCCGCCGTCCGTGCGCTGGACCTGCTACTCCACATCGAGGCGCAGGGCATCGCCAGCCGGACGCTCCGGCGCCGGGCGCAGCTGTCGGCAGCCGCGCTCGACTTACTGCTGGGGCTGCTGCGCAGCCAGCAGTTGGTCACCACCGTCTCCGGCGTCCACTTCCCCGGCCCCGTCCTGGCCATGGCCCGCCGCGGCGACCCGCCAGAACGGTTCGTCCAGCAGTCCCTGGACCGGCTGCGCGACCTGACCCGGGCGGCGATCTACATCAGCGCCTATGCCGGCGGGCAAGTCGTCGTGCCGCACTACTCCGAAGGGCCGCTGGCACCCGGGGTGCAGCAGTGGGTGGACTTCCGCGACACCGCGCACGCCAGCGCCAATGGCAAGGCACTGCTGTCCCAGCTCACCTTCGAAGGGCGGATGGACCACCTGACCCGACACCAGCAGATCAAGCTCACCGACCACACCATCACCACCTCCCGCGAGCTGTTCGACGCCCTCGACGGCGGCGGCCCCCACGCCGCGCAGTACGACTACCGCGAGTACTCCCGGCGCAACGTGTGCGTCGCCTACTCCGTCGGCACCCCCGGCAAGGCCACCTGCGTGGCCCTGTCCCTGCCCTCCGGCGAGGAACACCGCCTCCGGCAGGCCGCACGAGTCCTGCGGGCCCACTCCGCCGGACTCCTTGTGTCCCTGCTGCTCGCCGAACAGGCCAGCAGCCGCCCTCCCCTGTCCCTGCCGGGCCACGCGCCTCTGGAAGGAGTCGGCGCGCAGGTCCGCCTCCCAGCCCGCCGCTAAAGCGGCAGGCCGGGGGTGGGCGGGCACCCCTTTCTCCAGTGCCCGCCCACCCCCAGCACACCGCCGCCACGGCCGGCCTCTGCCGAGGCGACGGCAGAGCACAGTGCCGCCCAGCAGCCCGCTTCGACGCACCCGGCAACCGCCGCTCCAAGCGCCGAGCTGCGGCGTCATGCCCGAGCAGCCTCTCCACGCCCGCGCGCACGGGACCGTCAGCGTGCCCTCCGGACGCCCGGAACCCACAAGAGCCGCGCCTGCTCACCCACCAGATCCACTCCCAACGAACACCCCTGCGAGGTACAGCGTGTCCCTGACCACCCCACCGCCGACCACCCCGCCTCCCCCCACTCCAGCCGGCCCACAGGAAGGGGGCGCTCCTGCCCCGAACCCGTCGAAGACCGTCAAGGTCATGGCGATCCTCATCGCCGTCCTCTCCGGGACGCTCGGCGCGCTCCTCGCCTTCATGCTCACGCGACACCTCGGCGCGAGCGAGCTCGTCGCGATTGGCTCGGCCGGTGCCACCTTCCTCGGCGTCTCCGCAACGGTGAAGTACATCGAGGAGAAGCTCGGCCTCCTGTAGCCGCTCCCCGGCGGGCCTCAACTCCCCAGGCGTGCTTCGGCGGCCCGGAGCAGCGGCTGGACCCGACCGTGCAGGGCCCTCCTCCGGACCTACCAGGTACACGGCCAGCCAGTCGCGCCCCCGGCCAGACCGGCCACCAGGATGAAGAACCGGGGCCGCTTACATCAGGGGAGGAAAGCCGCACGTGTAGTGGAACGTGTCGTCGTCGTCCGGATCGACAGTGGGGGCGCTCTGCACGCCGCGCGCTGCCAGAAGGATGATCCCGATCGCGAGCAGGGAGACTCCGGCGCCGAGACACCACGCTACCCCGGCTGTCGGGCGGGTGTGCGATGTCGGGCCGCCGGGGTGCATGAACAGCCCGGCCAGCAGGAGCAGCAGGCCGAGTGCGGCGGTGGCCGCGAAGGCGCGCTTCAGCCCGTCGGGGCTGTCCGTCGGATCCGGCTCCGGCTGGGCCGCGGCCGTCGGCGAGGCCGGTTTGCTGATGCCGCTGTCGAGCTGGGTTGCGCCCTGGGCAACTTGCGGCTGGCCAGCGTTTTCGCCGTTGTCCTGCGGGGCGGGGTGGCGGTCGAGGACCTGGCCGACGGTCAGCAGCGCCGGGGCGAGCATCCCGTCCTCGACGTGAGTGTCCTGGCCGGCTTCGGCTGCCGCGAGTTCCACCTGAAGGCCCACCAGGTCCTCGCGCAGCCGGGCGGAGTCCATGCTGAGCCGGTCGCGTTCCAGGCGCAGGGAAGTCGCCTCGGCGGCCGAATCCTCCAACAGGCCGCGGAGGGACTGGATCCTGCTCTCCTGCGTGCGCAGCTCCTCGCGGAGGCGCGCTTCCTCCTCTTGCCGGGCTTGGAGCTGCTGCTCGTGTTCGGCGCGTGCCTGGTCGAGCTGGACGTCGAAGGCGGTTCGGTCGCGCCGCCGGGCGTCCTGCTCCTCTTCGACCAGGGCACTCAGGCGGGCGGTCTCGCGTCGGTGGTCCTGTCGTTGCGTGCGGACCGCGTCCTCAGCCGTGGCGAGGGCCAGGCTCGTCGTCTCGTGCCGGACCAGGAGGTCGTCGTAGTCGGTCCGCTGCCGGCGGTGCTCGCCGAGCGCGTCCTCCAGCCGGGCCTGGACACGGTCATGGAGGAGGACGGTCTCCTCGTAGGCGTCCGCCATCACCAGGCGCTCGGCGAACCGCGGGTGCACCTCCCCAAGAGCCGCGGTGTGCAGGCGCAGCGACAGGGCCCGGACCTCCTCGCTCGCCCTGCAGAGCTGGATGATCGCCTCGACCGTGGAACGGCTGGGAAGCCGGTCCCCCGACAGGTTCTTCGACAGGGCCGAAGGGCTCAGGACCACACCTGGTGCGACGTGCTTACTGGCCAGGTCCGCGGCCTCGATCAGGGACCTCAGGTGCTCGACGAGCGCCAGCTTGTGCGGTCGGTTCTTGAAGACCTCGGGCTTCAAGGGGTTGAGCGGTCGGCGGGCCGGCCGGGTTTCCGCGCCGTCGGCTGTTTCGCCGCCGGTTCCCTCCTCGGCAACACCCGTCATGGCCGTTCTCCCAGTTGACAGCTACGGAAAGAAGATCGTTGCCCTTGGCGCAGCGGCTGCCGCGCCGGGACGCTCGAACCACATCCCGCCGCGCTGCCGCTCCAGCGGCACGTACGGCGGGTGGTGCCCTGCGACCTTCCAAGTCCTGAGGAGAACCATCGTGCCGAGCAGTCGTACCCCGCGTGGCCGCTTTCCCGTAGATCTCGCCGTGTTCCTGGCGATCCTGGCCACCGGCGTCGTCCTCATCCTCGTCGGCCGTGTCTCCCCCGAGGCCCTCGCCGGCTACGCCTCCGCGCTCGCGGGCCTCTACGCGGCCTGGCACCACCGTCCGAGGGGCGAAGAGTCCCGGCAGACTCCACCCGAGGGGCCGCCCGCATCCGAGCGCTAGCCACCGCCGCCCCGCCCCCGGGCGGGGGCCTTGGTGCGGGGACGGTCCCGCACCGGCCCGACCGGACAGACCTGCGGCGGCCCGGAGGAGCGGCTGGACCCGAGCGCAGCGGTCATCCCTTCGGGGATTCCCGTACGCGGCCGGGCCGCGCAGGGCAGCCTGGACGTCGCGGTTCGGCCGGCGGACGGCCGACCACACTGCCGGAAGCAGGTGATCGTGGTGGACAGGGTCCTCAACACGCTGAAGGCCGCACACGAGGGGTCGGTGGGGGTGCTGCTCGCCGACGGCACCGAGCCCGGCCCCGTCTACTACGACGTGGGCAGCGGCGCGCACATGCCGTCGACGAAGGAGTGGCACGCCTACGACGGCCGGTTCAGCCGCCCCCGCGCCGCCACCCTGCGGGGCAGCTGCACGTGCGGGTGGCGCGGGATGGCCGAGTACCCGCTCGACTGGACCACCCTGCCCGCGGACAAGCCGCTGTACGAGGCAGACATCGACCTCTCCGGGCCGATCGCGGACTACAGCGCCCACCTGTCGGTAATCCGGGACGCCGCGGTGCAACTCCCCGCAGAGCTCACCGGGATCCTCACCGAGCTCGTCGGCCGGCTCGGCAGCCTCGCCGCCGAGGAACCGCTGGTGGCATTGAAGGCGCTCGCGGACCTGCGGCACGTCATCGCCGAGGTCGGCCAGGACGCGGCCTACGAACTCGCCGCCCAGCAGGTACCGATCGAGGAGATCGCGACCGGGCTCGGCACCAGCGAGACCGCGGCCCGCACCTACCTCAACAGCTACCTCCACCCCTGATCCACACCACCACCGCCCGTCGCCTCCGGTACAGCCCCGGCCGCAGAGGCGCCGGTCTATACAGGTAGGGCCAGTCGGGAGCCGAGGCGGAAACGCATCTCGCCGGCTGCGTAGCGGATCTCCTCGGACTGCGTGTCGTCTTCCAACACCCCGAGGAGCACCATCATGGCCCGGGCCTCGTCCCCGCTGAGCAGCTTCAGGCGCGGCTCGGTCACCCCGTCGAGGAGCACGTCCAACATCTCGTCCATGCAGACACCAACGCCCGGCCGCAATCAGGAGTCACCCGGTCAGCAGCCGACCTTGGTGCCTCACAGGACCTCGCCCGCACGATGACGCCCGTGTGGGGGGGGCCGACGGGGCGGATGGCTCGGTGCCCGCTGGTGCTTCAGTGGTGAGGTGTGTCAGCCGCTGCTGTTCTTGCAGCGGGCCGACTGGCTCGGCGCGGGTGTCGGGGTGGTGGACGGGCTCGGCGTCGGCGACGCCTGTGGTGTCGGTGAGGTGTCCGACGTCGGCGAGCCCTCCGTCGTTGAGGAGGTGGACGGTGTCGGGAAGCCGCGGAGGAGCGGATGCCCGGCGGGAAGAGTGATGAAGGCGGCCGGCTCGGCGGCGAACGCCACCGGCCGGACGTTCCCGTGGTCGTTGGACGCGACGGCGTCGGCGTTTAGCTCGGCGGCCTGGGTGCGGCCCTCCCGGCAGTCGCCGGGTGTCCCGGTGAAGGAGTCGCCCACCAGAATCGTGGCCACCGCCACGACGGCGACCGCCAGCACCACGCCCGCGGGGCGTAACCCGGGCACCCTCCCCAGGCCCGGCGGCAAGCCGACGCGTACAACTCTGCTGCCGGTAAGCCGGGGTTCGGATGTGTCAAGCGTCGTGGCGCCCTTCGTCTCGCGTGCCTGGTCGAGGAGCTCGTCGGCGTCGCGGCGGGCCTGCGCGCGGATGTCCTCGGCATCGGCGTGCGCGCTCGTACGGATCCGTTCGGCTTCCGTGTGCGCTTCCGTGCGCAGGGCCTCGGCGTCGCGGACGACGTCGTCGTGGGCCTGGCGGGCTGCGGCCCGCACCTTTCTGGTCGCGGCCTGGGCCCGGCGCTGGAGCAGCTTGGCGTCCTGCCAGTGCCCGCGCCACTCCTGGATGAGGGCGGCGTCGGCGCGGAACTTCGCGGCGGCAGGCTTGTCCAGGCCGCTGGGGGTGGTGACGACCCGGAGGTATTCCAGGAGAGCCTCGAGGGTTGGCAGGCGCTTGCCGGTGAGCATTTCGTTCAGGCCGGTCGTGGTCAGGCGCGGCCGCACCGACGCGGCGGCGACTGTGGCGTAGGAGGGGGTGCCGCCGGATATGTGGACGAGGTTCAGCTTCTCTGCGAAGGCGTGCAGCGCGGCCTCGTAGGCGTCGATCGCCTCGCGGTCCTGCGGCTCGGCCCCGGGTGCTTCGGTTGCCATCAAACCCCCCTGCCTGTGCGGAAAAGCCACGCTAGAGGGCGGTGAAGCCGTATGTATGCGGATTGCGCCGAACGCTTCCGGCCGCTCCTCCCCGTCCGGGAACAGCCCGCTTCCCGACGACCGAAGCACAAGGTCATCCGGGTCTGGGCGGGCCCGTACGGATCACTGGGAAGCAGGGGCCCAGGGCGCTCTCCTGGAGTCATGACAAACACCGGAACCACACCGCAGACACCCAACCCCGACCCCGATCCCGCCCAGCCGCCGGCCACCCGCGACCCGGCTGCCGGGGAGCGGCGCGTCCCCGACGCCGTGGTCCTGGTCGCGCTGCTCGCCACCTGCGCCGGCATCTACCTCACCGTCGGCGAAGCCGGCTTCGCCGGCGTCATCAGCGCCGTCGCCGCCCTCTACGGCACCTGGCGCGCCCGCCGATGAACCCGGTCGACGGCCTCCGCGCAAGCCCTCGCTCAGAAGCCGACGGCAACGCGCTCGCCGACCGCGACAGCCGCACGCCGGCACCCCGCCCGCACGGCGACCAGGCCCGCCCGTACATCCGGCCCCCGCCGCTCGCCAGCCGCTGCGGACGCCCGCTCGGCGGCCGCGTGCAGTTCGGCCCGGGCGGCCGCTCCGTCACCGGGGAGCACCGTGACCTCGGCGGCCTCCGCGACCGCGGCGAGCAGCCGTGCCAGCTCGGCCGGGCCGGACGCCGTCTGGTGGATGTGCACGCCGCGCAGCCGGGGCGCCCACCCTGCGAGGGCGCCCCGGATCTGCTCACACAGCCCGGCGGTCCCCGTGTGCGGGCCGGCGGGCGTGGTACCGGCGCTCATCTCCCCATGGTCACCGCCACCACCGACAACACGCCTCGGCCCGGGCTCTACCGCCCCTACGGGGCGGGGGTGAACTCCACGTCGGTGCCGCCGCAGCCGGCCGCGATGTCCAGCAGCCGGTCCCGCTCCATCTCGTCGACCGCGAGCCCCCAGCGGAGCTTCGTCGCGGTCCACTCCGCGCCGTACCGGCACAGCGCATCCGCCGACGGCGGCAGCCACTCCGCCGGGTCCTGATCGGCCTTCGACCGGTTCGAACGCGCCGTCACCGCAACCAGCGAGGCGAGCTGGACCTGGTCGTTCGCGTACGCCTCCCGCCGCGCCGCCGTCCACGCCGATGCCCCAGCTGGCGGGGAGCGTCATTCGGATCGAGCGGTGTTCCTGTGCGTGTGATTCGCGGTGCTGTGGTAGGTGGTGCGCAGGGGGCTGTGCCCCCGTTCCTATCGATCCGCGAGAGGGCCGGCGACAGGCTGGGGAAGGGGTTCTGCGCGCCCTAGAGCGGCGTTAGGGATCCGTATGGATTTCGCGGCGCAGGAGGCTGCATAAGGCTCTGCGGTTGCCACCGGGCAGGCAGGGCCCGGGGATCACGGCGGCGCGCTGAACGGGGCTTTTCCCCTTACTACGCGGCCTGTTCAGGCCGGTAGGGCGGGCGAGATGGTGGATGGTTCGCAGGGCACAAGGGCAGGGCGGGTGAGGGGACTCGTCCGTTCGGTGCGGGTTTCGCGTCGGCGGCGGGCCCATACTCGATGATCGCTGAGGCCCCCGCGCTGGTGGCCGTGTGTGGTGTGAGCAGGCCGGAGAGGTTGATGGGCGATATGAGGGACGCGGATCACACGGGTATGCCCGAGGTGGTGGACAGCCCTGCCCCTCGGCCCCAGCCGTCGGGCGGGCTCGGGCGGTGGATGCTGCGGCACCAGGTGCAGCCGGTGGGACCGGCGGCCGACGAGGGCCATGCCAAGCCGCACCCGTGGTGGAAGGTGATGTGCCTGACCGGTGTCGACTACTTCTCCAGCCTGGCCTACGTACCCGCCATCGCCGCTCTCGCCGCAGGGGCGGTCTCTCCGCTGGCGACGCTGCTGATCGTGGCACTGACGCTGCTGGGCATGCTGCCGATGTACCGGCGGGTGGCGAAGGAGAGCCCGCACGGCGCCGGGTCGGTGGCGATGCTGGAGGACCTGCTGCCGTTCTGGTGGGGCAAGCTGTTCGTCCTCGTCCTGCTCGGCTTCGTCGCCACCTCGTGGATCATCACCATCACCCTGTCCACCGCCGACGCCTCCGTCCACGTGGTGGAGAACCCCTTCTTCCCAGAAGTTTTGCACGGCCACGAGGTCGCCCTGACGGTGGCGCTGCTCCTCGTCCTGGGCGGGGTGTTCCTGCTGGGGTTCAGCGAGGCGGTCAGCGTGGCCATCCCCCTGGTGGCCGTCTTCCTCGTGCTGAACGCGGTCGTCATCGGCGTCGGGCTGGTCCACGTGTTCACCACCCCCGGGGCCTGGTCCGCGTGGACCGATGCCCTAGCGGCAGGCGGAGGTGGCTTCGGCGACCTCATGGGCCCGGCGCTGCTCGCCTTCCCCCTGCTGGTGCTGGGCCTGTCGGGCTTCGAGACCGGCGTGAGCATGATGCCGCTCGTCGCCGCCGAGGGCGCCGATGCCGAACAGCGGCTGCGCTCGCGGATCCGCAATACCCGAAGGCTGCTGACCACCGCCGCGCTCATCATGAGCGTCTACCTGCTGTCCGCGAGTTTCGTCACCACCCTCCTCATCCCTCACGAGCTGTTCGAACCGGGTGGCGCCGCGAACGGCCGTGCACTGGCGTGGCTGGCCCACGAGCAGGTCGGAGAGGCGTTCGGCACCGTCTACGACATCAGCACCATCCTGATCCTGTGGTTCGCCGGGGCCTCCGCCATGGCGGGCCTGGTCAACATCGTCCCCCGCTATCTGCCGGACTACGGAATGGCTCCCGAGTGGGGGCGCGCCGTCCGGCCGGTCGTGATCGTCTACACGCTCCTGTGCATCCTCATCACGATCGCCTTCGACGCCGACGTCGACGAGCAGGCCGGCGCCTACGCCACCGGCATCCTCGCCATGATGGTCTCCGGCGCCTTCGCCGTCACCGTCTCCGTCGCGCGCCGTCGCCGCCGGACCGCGACCGTCGGCTTCGCCCTGCTCACCGCCGTCCTGCTCTACGCCCTGATCGCCAACATCGTCGACAAGCCCGACGGCATCGTCATCTCCGCGTTCTTCATCGCCGGCATCATCGTCGTGTCGCTGATCTCCCGCGTCTCGCGCACCACCGAACTGCGCGCCGACCGCATCGTCTTCGACGCCGACGCCCGCCGGTTCATCGACGACACCCTCGCCCACGACAACGCGATCAACATCATCGCCAACCGCCGCCAGGCCGGCGACGTCGCCGAGTACCGCGACAAGGAACGCGAACAGCGCGGCGTCAACCCGGTCCCCGGCCGCGCCGACGTCATCTTCCTCGAGATCGACGTGGTCGACCCCTCCGACTTCAGCGACACCCTCACCGTCCACGGAGCCGAGGTCGGCAGCCACCGGATCCTGCGCGCGGCCGCACCCGCCGCACCCAACGCCATCGCCGCCGTCCTGCTGGCCCTGCGGAACGCCACCGGCGTCCAGCCGCACTGCCACTTCGCCTGGGCCGAGGGCAGCCCGCTCGTGCACATGGTCCGCTACTTCCTCCTGGGACGCGGCGACACCGCCCCGGTCACCCGCGAGATCATCCGCAGCCACGAACCCGACCCCGCACGCCGCCCCGGCATCCACGTCGGAGGCTGACGACCCCAGCCGTAGGCCGCCACTCGCGAGGTGCCGCGGCTGGAGACCGAAAGGCATGCCAGACCATGACCCCCACGCCGGACCGCCGCATGCGGCTCAGGATCACCATCCTCACACTCGGCGCGATCGCCATGATCGTGGCGGGCGCAGCCGCCGAGTGGTGGTGGCTGCTCGGCATCGGCGTGTGGACCATGATCGTGGCGTTCGTGACGGAGCTGATCTACCGACCGTAGGCCGCTGAACAACTGCCCCACGGCCTCGCACCCGACGCGGCTGCCACGGGCCTTCAGACCGTGGGTGCCTGGTCGCCATGTTGATGACCGCAGCAGCACCCGACCATGACTGGGGATCCCCTGCCCGCCGCCAAAGGAAGGCTGCCGCCCATGACGCGGGTGCTCGTGGTGGAAAGCGACCCTCAACTCGTCCGCGCGCTCAGGATCAACCTCCAAGCCCGCAAGTTCCAGGCCCTCGAAGCCGTCACTGGAACCGACGCGCTGGAACTCGCCGCCGCATGCCCGCCCGACGCAATCCTGCTGGACCTCGGTCTGCCGGACATAGACGGCGTCGAGGTAATCAGGAGCATCCGCGCCTGGAGCACAGTTCCCATCCTGGTCCTGTCCGCGCGGCGCACCTCGCAGGAGAGAGCCCGGGCCCTGGACGCGGGGGCGAACGACTACGTGGCGAAACCGTTCAGCATGGATGAGCTGCTCGCCCGCCTTCGTGCTGCTACCCGCCGGGAGACGACCTCCGGCCCCGCGGACCGGCCCATGCTGGTCATCACCGAAGACTTCACCATCGACCTTGCCGAGAAGACGGTCCGGCGAGAGCAGGGCGAAGTCCGGCTGACCCCCACCGAGTGGCACCTGTTGGAGGTCCTCGTCCACCACACCGGCGCCCCGGTCAGCCGGCGCCAGCTGCTGCTGGAGGTCTGGGGGCCGGCATACGCCGACAACACCACCTACCTGCGGGTCTACATGGCCAAGCTCCGGCGCAAGCTGGAGCCAAACCCCTCCCACCCGCGGCACCTGCTCACCCAGCCGGGCATGGGATACCGCTTCGAACCCTGACCGCTCGCCGTACCTCAGCATCACCGTCCGCAGGGCCCGCTCATGGCGAGGCCAGGCCCGACCGGACGTCCGTCCTCGGCCGCCGCGTGCAGTTCGGCCCGCGCGGTCGCACCGTCACCGGGCAGCACCGCAAGCTCGGCGGCATCCGCAACCGTCGCCACCAGCCGCGCAAGCGCCGTCGGCCCCACCCGGGGCAGGACGCGGCCCGAGATGGAGAGGCGGGGTAGGAACGCATGCTCGTGGGCGGCCCCGCCTCCGTCGTGATGTTGCCGCTCCGGATTACGGGGCGGGCTCGTAGACCACGGTGGTGGTCGAGCAGTCCTCGGCAAGTCCGAGGAGGGCCTGGCGCTCGGAGTCGTCGACGGCCAGGTCCCATCGGAGCTTCGTCCCTACCCAAGTGGCCGCATAGGTGCAGTGGTAGGAACCCTCCGAGGGCAGCCACTCCGCGGGGTCCTTGTCCGCCTTCGAACGGTTCGAGGCAGCGGAGACCGCGATCAGCGTGTCAGGCGACGTCTGGTCGTTCGCGTACGCCTCCCGCCGGGCCGCGCTCCAAGGCGTCCGCTCGGAGTCGTAGACCTCGGCGAGCGGCACGAAGTGGTCGACGTCGAGCCGGGCCGCGTCGATGACCATCACGCCGTCGTAGGCGCTGCGCCAGCTTCCGTCCGTAAGCTTGCAGCCGGCCGCGACCTGCGGCGCCCCCACCGCCTCCGCCAGGATCACCTCCTTGCGGGTGTCACAGCCGTCCCCCGAGTTCAGGCCCCTGTTCCAGTGCTTGTACAAGTCCCGCCTGTAGCCAGCCCGGTGCTCCTCCGCGACCGGGAGCCGGTCGATGGCCTCGAACAGCGGCACAGGCGCACGCACCGCGGCGGCGCCAGCAGGGCCGACCGCGGTCTCGGTGACGGCCGATCCTTCCTTCGCCGTCGCGGCGGCGGTGGCCGGGACTGCGGGTGCGAGGAGGGGCAGGGCTGTGAAAGCGAGCGCGGGCAGGCCGTGCCGCATCAGGTTCTTGATCATGTTCCGGGTTGTAGCCGGGTCCGGGTCGGCCGGGGAAGGTGGAGTCGGGACGACTCACCCGGCTGGGTGGCCGAATTCACCGGAGAAACGATCACGGCCCCGGAGCGGGCCGCCCGGATGCCAGAGCCCGGGTGCGCGCCTGGAGGTAGGCGGTCCAGTCGGCGCCGGCCCTGTGCCGCCACTGCAGAGCGGTGATGACGTGGAGGCCGAGGAGCGGGGCCAGGACCGCGGGTGGCATGTCCTGGGCGAGCTGGACCAGGGCGGTCGCGCGGGCCGGGCGGACCGGGATGCCGTGTTCGGCCAGGGCGCGGGCGAGCGGCCCGGTGGACTGGTGCGTGCCCGGCCGGACGCCGGGGAAGAGCCACGGGCCGGGCCTGTTCCCCTTCCAGCCGCGGCGGGGCTCGGCGGCCAGCTGCGTCAGAACGGCCGCGAGCGGGAGGGGAAGGCGCATGGGGGTGTCGTCGAGGCGGAGGGTGGGATGGCCGTCGCGTGTTCCGAGGTGCCCGGTGGTGAGGGTGACGATGCGGGTGAGGTGCTGGCCGAACAGCAGGAGAAGAGCGCCGGCCGCCCGTACGTCGAGGGGCAGGAATTCGTCGTGGAGACAGCGCTGCAGCAGATCCCAGTGGACGTCCGCGTCGAGGCCCTCCGGTTCGGCCTTGCCCCGGTGCGGGACCAGCAGCTCCCGGCTGCGGCCGTGCCGGGCGGTCCACACGAGGAAGTCCCGCAGCTCGTAGCGGGTGCTGGGGCCTGTGGCGAGCCACCGGTCGACGTGCTGCTGCGTGGCGTCGGACAAGCCCAGGCCCAAACTCGCGAGATGGGTCAGAAACGCGACGGCGCAGTTGACGCGGGTGTACGCCCACCGGGCACGGCCGCCCGTACTGGCCGCGCGGGCGGCGCGGCGGCGGGCACGGGGCAGCACCGACCAGCGGACGTACGGCTTCAGGAGCTCCGTGTACTGGGAATGCCGGACCAGGGTGCGGGTGAGGTGGCGTTCGATGGCTGCCAGGTGCTCATCACGGGCGGGCAGTGTGCCGAAGGCGACCAGCACCGCGCGCAGGTGGTCCGCGCACTGCGCGGCCCCGCGGTCGGAGGCGGCGATCGTGTCGAGGTCGGCGTGGGTGGGCAGCCGGCCAGAGGCCGCGATCCTGCTCAACATCCGGGCCGACGCCGAGTTCCGCAGCCAGACCAGAACGGTCCGCGGGTGCTCGGCCGCGACCAGGGCCGTACGCAGGGGGAGGAGCTGGACGGCCGCTTCGGGGGCAAGGTCGTGGAAGAGGGCCTCCAGACGGTCCTCGACCGCGCAGCGGTCGCACGCGTCCCCGGTGACGGGGCTGCTGGGGCCTGCACAGCGGGGGCACACGTACGGGTCCGGGTGTCCGGCGCAGGGACCACAGGCCCGCTGCCCGTCGACGCGGGCGATCAGGACCTTCACCGTCGAGCAGGAGGGACACCGGCCGGGCTCGCGGCGGGCCAGCGCGTAGCAGGTTTTGCAGACCGGGCCGAGCGGCCAGCGGGCACAGACCGGCGAGCTCTTCCCGCACACGGCACAGGGGGCGAGCGGACGGGGCCGGCAGGTGGAGCAGAAGTCCGAGTGACTGGGCCGGCCGCAGCCGGTGCAGCAACGCGTCGGGGTCCGAGCCTGCTGGCGGCAGGGTGTACACGTGTCACCGACCGGCCGGGGCCTGGTCCGTGAACAGCTGGTGCAGGTACCAACGTTGGATTGGGCTGCGAGGGCTCCCTCACAGCCGCGGCACACCCGGCCGCCGGGCACCAGGCTGCGCAGCCGGCGGATCCGTCCGCAGCGGAGGCAGGCCGGAACCCTGACGCCCTCGACACCGCGTCCCTGCAGCTCGGCGATCAGGCTTTGCACGGCGGGCGGCGCGAGGGAGGAACCGCTGACGAGGGCGTCGGGATGCTCAGCGAGGTGCGCGCGGACCCGTCCACGGGCGGAGGGAGTCATGGCGGCCACCATCCCCGCGGCGGCCTCGCGTCGGAGATCCGGGAGGAACGCGGTGAGCATGCCGGCCAGTTCGTGCCAGGTCTGCGGGACCTGGGGTCCGGCGGTCACAGGCCCTCGGGGCGGCGGATCTGCGTCCGCCGCGCAGGCGGCGCGGCCGCGCGGGTCAGCGTCTCGCCGGACGCGGCCGGCTTGACGACCTGCGTGCGGACCTCGACCACCTCGATCAGATCGGCCGGCGTGCACTGCAGGATCCCGCACAGCGCGGCCAGTGTGTCCATTGACAGACGCTGCGGCTCCTGCGTCACCAGCCGGTACACCTGCTCGCGGGAGAGATGAATCCCGTACTCGGCCAGCTTCGGCACCAGGTCGGTGGTCTGGAACATGTCCCGAGCAGCCATCAGACGCCGCAGATTCCATCGGAACCCCATCCGCTTCATCACCGTGCACTGCTCCCCTTCCGCGCAGCAGCGCGCTCCGCTCGCCGTCGCAGCGAGTCCTCCAGCAGACGGTTGCGGTACTCGTCCCCCACCCACGTGTACAGAGCCGTCGTCGACGCGTACTGGTGGCCGACCTGGTCCTGCACGAAGCGCTCCGGGTACCCGAACTCGATCAGGTGCGTGATGTAGGTGTGCCGCAGGCAGTGCAGTTCGAGCTCTGCCGGCAGCGCGGCCAGGCTCCGGACCAGCGAGAAGACTTCGTCCAGGCGCCGCAGGCTGATTCGGCCGCAGCGTTCGGTCACCCACAGCGCGGGGTGCCCGCCCACTTCGAACCGGGGCCGGACCTCGACCGTCCACTCCTCCAGAAGCGGTACGACCCAGTCCATCTCCGGGACGGTCAGGACCGTGCGGCGTTTGGGCGGGCTGCCCCGCGAGGCCTTCCCGTAGCGGACCTCAAGCGCGCCGAACCGGCCGTACGACTTCGCCCGCGGGTTGTGCCGCAGATCGTGCAGGTCCAGCATCGCGCTCTCGCGCCTACGGGTCCCGTAGGCGTAGACAGCCTTCAGCAGCACCGCGTCCCGCCACGCCGACAGCACCCCCTTGCGGCCCCGCCGCCGGATGTCCTCCACACGCGCGTCGGCCGCATCGAAGAAGGCCTGGAGCTCGTCGTAGGTCAGCGCCCGCCGCCCGGGCCGGCCCTCGAACTCCGCGACGTGCTCGGCGGTGTTCCAGTCGTGACACACCTGCACCGGGGCCCGGCCGAACTCATCCAGGCACGCGGCCGCCCACCCGTAGCGGGCATCGGTGACGAACACGCAGAACATGCGCAGGTCGCTCTGCTGGCCGCGCACGGTGGAATGGGCCAACGGGGACCCGCCGGACACCTGCGCGGAGAAGTAGGCCTCGACGTCCTCCGCAGTCCAGTCCCATGGGTACGTCCCGTTGAACGCAGCGAACCGGCGCACCAGACTCACCCGATCCGCGATCGTCTTCCCCGCCAGGAGACGGCTCTGCTGCTGCCGTGCCCACCCGGTCAGCATCGCCTCGAACATCGCCGGCGCCGGATCCAGCGCCCGGACGTTGCCCGGCACCACCAGGCGCACCACGCCCGGAACATCGACCCCATCCACGCCTTCTCCCACGGTTGCATCCGGTGCAACATCGTGGCGTCGAAGCGGAATCGCCCGAGGCCGAAGGCCGCATCGTCACCGGAACGAGCGACAGAGCACACCTTCTCGACCAGGACCGGGAGCGTCACCGGACACAGCGGAATGATGCAGCTGCTGCAACTCCGCCTACTTGGAATCCCAGGCCTCGGCGAGCGGAACCATGTGGTCGATGTCGAGCGCACCGGCTGGGGTGACCTCCCGCTCGTCGTAGTACGACCACCACACGCCGCCCGTCAGGGTGCAGCCCGGGCCGATCTCCGGGTACACGATCGCCTCGGCCAGGAGGACCTCGGCGCGGGTGTTGCAGCCGTCGGCCGGAACGTCGCCGGCGTTCCAGTGCCGGAAGGAGGTGCGCTGGTAGCCGGTCCGGTCCTCCACCGCGAGCGGGAGCGCGGAGACGGCCACCCCGATCGGCAAGACCTGCGGCACAACTGCGGCCGGAGCGGCCGGGGGTCCGCTCGCCTGGGCGGCGGCCGGGAGGGAAAGAGTCATTGCGAGGGCAGCGGCTGCCGCAGCAGCGGACCGCTTCATGATCATCATGGGCCGGTTCTACCGGCCCGCTCGACGTCAGCGACAGGCCCTGCGGACCGGTTCACCCGCCCGCGCACGGCAGTTCACCGGCGAAACGCCACTGCATACCCGCAGTGCAGCAGTGCGGGCCGCCGCCCGGTCGGGGCGACGGCCCGTGCTCGCGGCCGGTCAGCGGCGGTGACCGCCTGGTCCGGCTACGGGTGGTGGGTCATGTCGCGCAGGCTCTCCGGCATGGGTGCCCGGCCTGCGCGCGGCAGGGGGTTAGCGGTGGCGGCCCCAGGTTTCGGTGTCGACGGTGCGGCCGCGGTCGTCGCGGAGGGTGGCGGTGTCGGAGCGGTTGTCCCAGACGTAGTCGCGGCGGTCCTGGAAGAGGTCGGTGCGGGTGTCGCGGCCGTTGCCGGTGTGGATACGGATGGTGTCGCGGCCGCCGATGCGGACGTTGTCGAAGCGGTAGCGGTTGCCGTCGCCGTCGCGCAGCGTCCAGCCGCGGAGGTTGATCGGGTTGCGGGTGGTGTTGCGGATCTCCACCCACTCGGCGTTCAGGGAGCGGTTGGAGCGGTCGTCGCGTCCGGGGCTGTCGGCCTGGACCCGGCTGATCTCCACCCGCGGCCGCTGCTGGTGGTGGCGGTCGCCGTCATGCGCGGCCGCCGGCAGTGCGGCGGCCGAGACGATCGCCCCGGCCGCCAGGACGGTGGCGGCGATACGGCGTACGGAGGAAGAAGCAGAAGACATGGGTGGCGCTCCCTCAAGAACAGCGCTCCACCAGCCGAAACAGGTCGGTGGAGGCCTTTGGGTGTCGGCCCGGTTGAGCCGAGGGCCACACTCTCGACCCGACACGGCCCCCGCCGCATCCCCCGCCGACGCCGGTTACCGGACACGGACATATCCGTCACAGTCGACTGGACACTGCACTCTTTTCGCCCGAACGTGACCCTGACATTCACTGACTGCTACACCCATCCGCACCGGAAGCCGCAACTCCGGTTCCCGTGCTCCGGCGCACCACCAGGCGCACTCCTTCGCCGCCTCACCCGGCCGGATCAGCGGATCAAGTAACAGCCGTTCTGCGGGATTCTTCGCACGCGCTGCTGGAATTCGCACACACTCGCGCCTCCATGCGGGCCGGTGACGGCCGGGGAAAGGGCGGGACGGGACGCGATCCTGCTCGGCGGGGTGGTGCGTACCGGCGGCGGTCAACTCGGCGGGACCTTCGCCGAATCGCGGCACGTCCGCCGCACCCACATTTAGGCGCAGCCACTGAAACCGGAGCGGGCGGCGGAAGACGCCTCCGTGGTCGACGGCGCGGTAGGCGCTGACCACGGCGACCAGAACGGAGCCTCGCCACCGTGCACGGATGGGCTTCGGCAGCTGCGAGGGCCGGTCCGCGGCTGCGGGCTCGGCGACCTCGACCTCTTGCTCCTGTTCCTGCCCGAAGTGGCGTAGCAGGCCTTGGTCGCGGCAGGAGTCGGCGGCCTCGGGGAGCAAGCTGCAGGGCAACCGTCGGGCGGCCCGGGCCACGGGGAGGGGTGGGCGGTGTCGTCCGGCGCGAACGGCGGTGCACCACAGCGAGACCTGCCCGCGCCGGTCGATACCGACCAGAGCGGGGGTCTGGGGGCTGGCGAAGGCCCCCAGCACCCACCGGTCCTGCCGTAGTCCTTGACTCGGGCCCCGGTTCACGTCCGGAGAGACTCGACCACCCGAGCCACCTGCGGGCGCGGTACACCGAAGCCGGTCGACAGGTGATCTCCTCGACGCTGCCCTTGCCCGGCCTCGCGGGACCTTCCGCCACCCCGCCGGGTGAGATTCGGGCTGCAGGCTGCCTCTCCCGCTCGGCTGCGCTACGGTGCGGACGGCTGGACGCGCACGCCAACCGCCGCAGACTCCGACGCCCACGTCGTCGGGGTCAGCGATCGGCCAAGGACCTCTGGGGCCCGCGAAGTCCGTAACGATGTCTTCCGTCGGCGGGCGACGTGGGCAGGCCTGCCGGATCCGGAGAACACTCGTGCCCCGCAACCAGAACACCGCTGCGCAGCGCGCACGCGCGGCTCAGCGCAAGACAGGCGGGAAGTACACCGCACTGCTCCGCGAAGCCACCACCGACGGACCGCCGAAGGCCTTCCCGTTCCGCAGTCTCCTGGCCGAGTGCTCCACGTTGCCGGAGGTCCACGTCGACTGGGGGTACAACGACCCCGAGGACGACGGCTCCTTCCCCGGCCCCGTGATGTTCGAGTCCGCCCTGCTCGGCGGGCCCGTCCCCTGCGGCACGGTCCTGGCGCTCGCCGGCGCACTGTCCGGCCTGGAACTGCGGGGGGACGTGCACGTGGAGTCCAACGACCCCCTTGCGGAAGCGATCGTGTCCTGCGCCGGCCGTCGCTTCCGACTGGTGCTGAACCAGGACCTGCTCTACGAGCTGTGCCAGGGCTCCGGCTGCCCCCGCCGGCCGATCGACGACTTCCGCATCCCGTACTGCACCGGCCACCTTCCTGAGTGCCCACCGGAGAAGCTGATCGACATGGCCGAGAAATGGGGCGACGACGTCCGTGATGCCTTCGAGGACCGCCCGGGGGAGGCACAGGCGGGGCCGCAGGGCGACTACCTTGTCCGGGCCGCAGTCGGCCAAGGGGCCTCCACGAAGGTCGCGGCCGCACTCATCCGCTACTGCTTCACGGACGCGGAACTGATCGATGACGTGCACCGCTGCGACGAGGAGGCCATGGCTGTGCGTCACGGCATCGACCGCGAGGGACTGCGCCTGACCACGGTGGCGAACAAGGAGGGCTACCGCATCCGCTCATCGGTCGATGACTCATGCGTCGTCTGCGGAAACGCGCTGACCCGCGGTCTGAACGTCTGGCCCGTCCCCCCGCAGTTCTGCTCCGAAGGCTGCGCTCCGCCACGGCCACCCGCATGGGAGTCCCACCCCGACCCGTGGGTGACAAAGACGAACCCGATCGTCTGAACCACACGTGAGCCCCTGTTGGGGCCATTGGACCCAACAGGGGCTGACGCGGCCTGGAGGCCGGCCTACGGCACGGTCGGCTGCGTCGACATCTCGGCATCGGCGGCCATCTGGTCGTCGTGGTCCCGGAGCATCCGCAGGACGGTCGCCGGACTGGGGTGCTGCCCCTTCTTCTTACCCCTGGTGATGACGAGCCGAGGAGCGATCTCCCGCAGGCTCAGCTTCTCGGCGTCCCGCAGATGCAGGGCCATGGCGAGCATCGTGGGGTCGGACACCTTCGCACCGCCGATCGCCTTGCCCCGCCGACGGGCCGACTCCTGGCCGTCCAACGTCTTCTCCCGGATGTACTCGCGCTCCATGCCGGACAGCGCGGCCAACACCGCAAACACCGGGCCGTGCGGATCGTGGGAGCCCTGCAGCTCGCCGGTCAAGAACTCCAGCTCTACGTCGTGCTCCCGTAGCCGCACGGCCAGTGTCACCAGGTCGTGCCCGCGGCCGAGCCGCTTGTGCTCATGGATGACGAGGGTGACGCGGACCCCGGCGACGCGGAGCTCGCACGCGAGGGTGATGGCCTTCTCCAGCTCCGGGCGGTCCTTCACGCGGGTGCTGATCTTCTCGGAGAACACCCGGGTGATCCCGGCCTCGGAGAACGCGTCGAGCTGGGTGTCCAGCGACTGGCGGGCAGTCGAGGCCCGGGCGTACGCGATACGGACATGCCCGTTCGGCCCGCTCGCGGCCGTGGCGGCGGGGCGTGGGAGCTCCTCCCACTTTGCCCCCGGCCTGCGGACGGCGGGCGTCGGGATGCTCAGCTCCGCCTTGAGGCTCGGCACGAGCCGGAAGCGGGCCGTGTGGTACTGCACGGCCACCTTCCCCGCTGTGGTGCGGCAGGGCGATCCCGCCGGGGCGCCGCAGCTGGACATCGGACAGTCGTGTGCTTCCACCAGCTTGTGAGGGTCGATGTTCATGACCCCATCGTTTCATGTATGTGTTTCACGAAGCAGCTCAAAAGAAACGACCTATGAAACAGAGTTCTCCCTGATCAACGAGTTTCGAGACGGGTGTTGCATAAGGGACCACTCATGAAACAGAACCGGGCGAGCCCCGGTCAGGCGAGTTCTGCCGCGCTGACCTTCGCCACATCCATGACCGCGAGTTCGGACTCCATGGGCACGGCGAAGCCCTGGCTGACGAGGTAGCAACTGCCGTTGTTCTCCTGCTTCACGACGAGGTAGGGATAGCTCGCGCCGGACCAGGGCAGGGCACCCACGTACGGCTCGTGGCGGAAGTCGCCCTCCCAGCCCCAGCGCACCGAGCGGCTCACGTGCTCCAGAGCCTTCATCGCGCCTTCGACCCACTCAAGACGTTCTTTCGCCTGTTCCATAGCGTGGTCCAGGTCCCAAGGATTGTTGATCTTCGTATTCGTCGGCGAGGACAGGTACCGCCCGACGGAGATCATGCCGTCGAAGAAGTCGACGGGCGGGACAAGCTGGACGTACCAGTCTGTGTTCATGGCGGCTGATCCTAGAGCCGCTTCCGCCGGACGGCCTCAACTATCAGGACGTCCGGCGGCACGACGGCTTCCCCTGGCGTGGTTCAGTCGCCAGATGAGTCGGTTGCCGCTTGATCGGGGCGCTGCTTCTCGAAGAAGTCCAACTTCTTACCGAACATCGCTTCGGCTTCTCCCGTGGGGAAGACGGTCTTGCCGTAGAGAGCCTGTTGGCAGATCTGCGACTGGTCGGCCGCAGATAGGTTGAGCGCCTGCCGTGAGTCTGAGGGTTCGGTGAACCACTGCTGGATGGCCATGTGGCGCCAACCGTCGGGGTTCGTGTGGTCGCCGTAGACGATGCGCTTCAGCCCTTCGAGGACCGCTTCGTGGGCGAGACCCTTTCCTTCACCGCTGGGGTCGGTGAAGGAGACCTTCCAGGACCACCTCTGGCCCTCCCGGAGTTCGACGTTCTCCGGAAAGTCAGGCCCCCAGCCTTTGAGGTAGCCGGCGCCCGGACCGATCACAGTGCGTCCCCATTCGACATCCCCGAGCCAGGGGGAGTTCGACAGGAAGCCTTCCGCAATCCTGCGCGTCTCGTCGTCGGTGATCAAGTGCTCTCCGCTCATGCTCCTCCTCGGTGAGAACCGGCTCCGGCCATCGTCCTGCATCGGGCTGACGTGGCACCGAGGTATTCCGGAAGTGCCCCAGTGGAAGCCGGTTACCGGCGCTCGAGGGCGCGGAATCCGAGGTCGTAGGCCATGCAGCCGAGAGCGAGCACGACGAGAGGCCAGCCAAGTGCGGAGTCGGCGGGCACGGCCCCGGTGCTCAGCAGGGCGATGACGGAGCCGGTACTGAGGGAGGCCGTGCAAGCCGGCGCGCTGGGAACAGACACCATCAGCCTCTTCTTGGTCACCGCTGCGCTCCTCCGTGCATGGCCGCCGACTCCCGCCGGAGGTCGTACCGCTTACCGAGACGCCGGAGCTTGCGCATCACCGACACGCCCCTCTCGGGATCCAGGCCGATGTGGACGGCGGCTTCCTTCCACACCTCGGCCCTGTTCTCGCCCCGCGCGGCCCACAGCCGCACAATCGCCTGCTCGTCCGCCTTGAGCCACCCGAAGACCGTGGCGGCAGCGGCCGACTCCGGCTCCCAGGGAAGGGCGGTCTGTTCGGTGGTCGCAGGGGTTCCCAGGACGTCGAGGAGGGAGCGGCCTCCGGTGAGCGGGCGGTCGAGGCACTGAACACGCTGCTGACCAGCTTTGCGCCGCCACAGCGGCTGCAGTTCGCGGTGGACCTGCTTCGACTCCTTGCCGAGCAGCGTGATGGCCTCCTCGTCGTGCCCGGCGCTGGAGCTGCGGTCGATCTCGTCTACCCAAGTGCCGATGAGAGCGGTGAAGACCGCCTCCATCCAGTCCTGCGTAACGCGCCGGATGCCCAGCCACGTACGAGCGAACTCCGTGACCACCGCCTTCCAGTCGCCGATTGCCCGGCTCTCCAGGATTGCGCGGCGGGCGTTTAGGGCGGCGAACAGAGCCTCGGGACGCCCCTTGTGCCGCTCCGCTTTGACCGTGTTGACCAGCCGTCGATGCGCCCAGGCAGACATCACCAGCATGTTGCCGGTCGGGGGCGAAGTGGCTCCAGCCAGCAGCGTCAGGGAGGAGACGTTGTCCCGCAGGCGGGCGACCTCGGCCCGCCTCGGCTTGTCCATCTCCGCCCGCAGAAGGTGAGCCACTTCAGCCCTGTTCATGTGCGCCGGCAGGCGGCAGGGCACGTGGACCAGTTCGGTGGACGGAGACCGCTGCCCACGCGGGGCGAAGTTGTTGGGGTCGGTCATGAGGTTGGGCACTCCTAGCCGTGTGAGTCGAGCTTCACTCACTGGCCCTGGGGAAGCCGCCCCGCGTCAAAAAATCTTCGGGAGCGCCCCGTGACGCCAAATTCAATCTCGCCGACCACGAGCAGAGCGGACACCGGCGGGCAACCGAAGTTGTCCACCGCTGGGTGGAGGACCCGGTTGAGGTGCGCACCGCGGACACCGACGGGTGCGGCACATCTTGTGGGGCAGCGTGTTTCCCCGGCCTCCGGCGACGGCAGCAACCCGAGGGAAGCCGAAGGGGAGGGGCGGAGCGTGCAGGACGACTTACTGGTGGTGGGGTTCGACCTGGAGACCCGTCGGGAGGTGCACATCGCCGAGGGGCCGCCGGAGCGCTGGAAGCGCCTCGGGTACGGCGGCACGGGTCAGCTGGTGTGTTTCTACTGCTTCCACGGGTTCGAGGCCCCGGCGGGCACCCGGGTGCCGCTGGTGACGCGGGGGCGGCTGGGCGGGAAAGTCCGCCGCCACTTCGCGCACCCGCCCGGGCAGGCGCCGGCCGGGGGCCACGGACCGGAGACGGTCTGGCACATCACGACCAAGCACCTCTTGGCGGCGTGGGCCTGGTCGAGGCCCGGGGTCGACCGTGTGCGGCTGGAGCAGTGGACGGAGGATCACGACCGGCGGGCCGATGTCGAGGTGCTGCTGCGGGACGGCACGAAGATCGCGCTGGAGGCGCAGCGCAAGCTCATGACCGACGACGGGTGGCGGGCTCGGCATCGGGACTACGCGCGCCAGGGCGTCGTCGACGTCTGGTTCTGGCGGCCTCGGGTGCACTTCCCGCACGTGGTGCTCGACGAGGGTTTGCCGGTGTGGTTCTACTCCGTCTCGAAGCGGGAGGCGGCGACGTCGCTGGGGGTGCCGCACGCGCGCGCACATCAGTGGTGGCAGGCGCCGGACCTGTCGGTGTTCGGGCTGCACCATCCGCCGTGTGCGCTCGACGAACTGGAGCGGGTGACGATGCCGCTTGCCGCGCTCGGGCTGGGACCGGGCGGTGCGGTGCTGCCGGAAGATCTGCGAAAGCGAGTGCTCAACTCCCAGCAGGCGACGGAAGAAGAGGCGAAGCAGCGGAAGGACGGCGAGGCCCGGTACGCCCGAGCAGTCCGTGAGGCCCGGGACCGGGCCGCACGTGCGCCGACTCCTCTGCCGCTGCCACCGGTGCCGGCGGGTGGCCTGCGATGTGAAGTGTGCCGCCGTCCGCTGGATCCGCTGTTGGGGAAGAACCGGCGGCACCTCCTGTGCTGAGCGCCCCGGTTGACCCTGTTAGGTCTAACGGGCTCAACCGGGCAGGAGCAGGCGCTACAGGTGGACCAGGAGCTCGCGCACGGGCTTGGCAAGCTCGGCGTAGAAGTCGATGCGGTCCTGGGCCTGGAGGATCTGGGCGCAGACGGTGAGCATGCCGGGGCGGGCCTCGGGCCGGTCCAGGACGGGGGCGAGCTCGGTGCGGATGCGGGCTGCCGTCTCGGGGGTGAGCAGGGCGTACAGGTACAGGGTGGCCGCGTCGTAGCCGTACGGGGCGCGGCCCCACCCTTCCCAGTCCAGGATGTGCGGGCCGCGGGTGACGTTGCCGTAGTGGAGGTCTCCGTGGGCGGTGGTCCAGGTGACGTCCTCGACCTGGTGGCCGGTGAACTCGGGGATGACGCGGCGCAGGTACTCCTCGCGTACGGCCTCGCGGTCGGCCGGTGGCGGGACGTCGGCGAGGGCGTCCAGGGCGGCGGCCATCTCCTTCCACCACGTCTCGGGCAGGCCGGGGTCTTCGTCGAGGACGGGGCGCGGGGAGACCATCGGGTCGGGGGCGAGGGCGTACAGCTCGGCCCGGTACGCGTACGCGCCGGTGTTCCAGTCCCGGATGCGGAACAGGTCGGGGCGCGGCACCGCGGCGGGGAGGGCGCGGGAGGAGGAGGGGCCGTTCCACAGCTTGCCGCCCTCGGTGCCGGCCTCGGCGCAGACCACGCGCAGCCAGTGCGGGCCGGCGGCACCCGACAGGGTCCGGCCCCGGTACCCCCACACTCGGCGGCCGGTGGCGCGCAGGCCGAACTGGTCGGCGGCGTGCTGCTGGGCGGCCAGCATCCGGTCGGCGGTAGTGGGGGCGGGGGGCTCGAACACGGCGGGTCCTACCTCGGGTGGGAGACGGCGGCCGCGTCCTTGGATACCAGCTCGGTGGCGAGCGCCGCGACCTGTTCCACGGTGAGGCCGGAGCGCTCGGCCAGCTCTCCGAGGGTCAGGCGGGCTCCAGACACCAGAGCCTCCAGCACAGGTCGGACGGACGGGTGGAACTCCCATTCGTGTCCGGCGGCGCGCAGCACCACTGCTCCGTCGGCGCCCTCCAGAGCGGCCCGGGCCGTCGTGAGGGCCAGGATCAGGCCTCCCTCGGCGGGGACGTCGCCGATGTACGGCAGGGACGGGGCGGGGCGGCCGGGATCGCGCGCGTCCATGGACGCGGCGAACTCCGAGACGACGTGGGGGTGGATCGCCTCGGTGACCTCCTTGCGTAGCTGCTCGGCGTACTCGGCCCGCTCGGCGGGGCCAGCCACGATGGGCACGCCCGCCCGCAGGGTGGGGGAGTGGAGGAGCTGCCCGGCCAGCCACACCAGGAGGTGGTGGCCGGTCGCCGGGGTCAGGCCGCACGTCAGGTGCAGCGAGCGCCCCTCAGTGGCGGCCACGGCGTGCCACCAGCCGCGCGGTAGGTAGAGCATGTCCCCGGCCTGCAGGACCACTTCGGCGAGCGGCGGCCCCTCGGGCTTCTCGGGGGCTTCGACGTCCAGGCGCAGCGGGTCGGTGCGGGTGGGCCCGTAGAGGTTCCACCGCTTGGCGCCTTCGAGCTGGACGACGACGACGTCGTGGTCGTCCCAGTGGATGCCGAAGGCTTCGGTGGGGTGCCAGGAGGCGTACAGGTTGGCCTGGACGTCGGTGCGGAAGTGCCGCTCCAGGGCCTCGGCGAGGTTCTGGACGCCGGGGTGGAGCTTGTCGACCGCGTCGAGGACGAGGGAGGCGCCGTCGGCGATCTGCTGGTGCAGGCCGGAGGGTTCGACGCGTTGGCGGATCTCGGTGCGCTTGGTGACCGAGGTGTGGAGGTACTCGTACGGGGGGACCTGTGTGCCGTCGCGGAACAGGCGCAGGCGTGGGGCGTCGAGCCGGTGGCGGGCCACCAGGTCGTTCAGGTCGTCCCACGTGAACAGGCCGCGCAGCCCTGCGGCGGCCTGTGACCAGTGCTGGAAGGAGCGGCCGAAAGCCCCGGCGAGGAAGTCCCCGCCGAGGCTCCGGACCGCCGCGTCGATCGCGGTGGTCATGGTCGGCGATCAGTCGTTGCCGTCGCCCTTGCCGGTGCCGCCGCCGTCGGCGGCCCTGCGTGCGTCGGCTCCCTTGATGGAGCGGCTGGCCAGGATCAGACCGTTCATGACGTACTCCTTCTCTCGTGTCGAATGGAGCGTGGACGGCGCCCGCCGTCCCCAGGCGAGGTGGGCGCCAAGTACGGAACTGGCCGGAGGGGGAGCCCCTGAGGGCGTTGTCCCGGCCGGTTCCGTTCGACCATTGAAGGTCCGGGGAACAACACGGGGGAGGGCCGGATCGGGGTGCCGATTCCCTCTGCGGGGTGCCGCGTTGGGGGGCCAGGATGGTCTTTCGACACCCACACGCGGGGAGGCCCGGCATGGTGAGCCCGGACGGAATCGGTGAGCTGCTGCGCACGATCAGGGAGCGGGCGGACCGGACCCGAGAGCAGCAGGCGAAGCGCATGACGGCCGCCGGCCTCGTGTGCACGGTGGAGAACCTCAAGCGGTGGGAGACAGAACGCCGCTTACCAACCCCGGTCTGGCGCTCGGCGATCCGTGCCGTCTACGGCTTGAGCGACGAGCAGCTGGACCAGGCTCTGGAGAACACCCGGAGGCATCGCAGGCAGCAGAGGATGGAGGACGACGACGTGAAGCGACGCAAGCTGTTCACCCTGGCGGCGGCCACGGCGGGGTTCGCCGTGCTGCCCGGCATCGCGCAGGCCCGGGAGGGCATCGACACCGGCCTCGCCGGGGACGGTGCGGGTGACCTCACCTACCTGGAGGGCGCCTTCGAGCGGCACCGGGGCGGCTACAACGGCCGGGCCCCCGATGCGGTTCTCGGGGAGATGCGCGAGGACCTGGCGCTGCTCGCCGCGGTCCTGCGCCGGCCTCACCCCTCGAAGGACCGCGCCGACCTGGCCCGCACGGCCGCCGGGATCTCCGGCCTGGTGGCGATCGTGCAGCACGACAGGGGCGACCAGGCCGACGCGCACCGGTGGTTCGCCACCGCGGCGACGGCCGCCCGCGAGTCCGGGGACCGGCGGATGACGGCCTGGGTCCTGGGTCGGCACGCCATGGTCGGCCTGAACTACGGCGCCCCCGGGCAGGCCGCCCGCGTCGCCGCCCAGGCCCGCCGGGAGGCCGGAGCCCGTCCGTCCGGCGCGGCCGCGCTCGCGGCCGCCGTCAACGCCCGCGCCCTGGCCGCCGTCGGCGACATCCCCGGCGCACGCCGCGCGATCGACGACGTCCGCACCCTCGCCGAGCAGCTGGACGGCCCCGACGGCGCCGACACCTGGTTCGGGTACCCCACCCAGAAGCACCACGTGCACCTGTCGCAGGCGTACACGCTGCTCGGCGACACCCGCGCCGCCTACCGGGCACAGGACGAAGCCCTGACCCTGACGATCTCGCCATCGGTGATGACCCGCGCGCTGATCGCCATGGACACCGCCGCGTGCCTGCGCGTGGACGGGGATCCAGGGGCGGCCGCCGACATGGCCGCCGCCGTCTACGACCGGCTGCCGCCCGCCTACCGGAGCGGCCTGGTGCACTCCCGAGCCCAGCTGCTCCACCGGCACCTGGACGGCGCCCCGCGACGGCTGCTCGGTGAGGCTCTCGCCTGAAACTCCACCCGGTCCCGGTCCGCCCTCGATGTACCACCTTCGGCGGTTCCTGGTACGCGGGCGACTCGGGCGCGGGAGTCTGGAGGCCGCAGGCCGGCCGGTGAGCCGACCGCCTGCGTACTCGTCGGGGAGGGGCTGGTCGTCATGGACAGGGCGCTGAAGGCGTTGGGGACCGCGCACGTGGGGGCGGTGGGGGTGCTGCTGGACGACGGGAGTGAGCCCGGGCCGGTGTACTTCGACGTGGGCAGCGGTCCGAACATGCCGTCGTCGGCCGAGTGGCACGCCTATGACGGTCGGCGTGGGCGCCCCCGGGCCGCGGTCCTGCGGGGCAGCTGCTCGTGTGGCTGGCGCGGGGCGGCTGAGTACCCGCGCGACTGGAGCGCTCTCCCCGGCGACGAACCGCTGTACGAGGCCGACGTCGACCTGTCCGGGCCGATCGCGGACTACGAGGCCCACCTGTCGGTGATCCGGGACGGCGCCGTCCCGCTGCCCGCGGAACTTACCGCGCTCCTCACAGAGCTCGTCCGGCAACTCGACGTGCTGGCGACCAAGGAGCCGCTGGTGGCGTTGAAGGCCCTCGCCGACCTGCGGTACGTCATCGCACAGACCGGCCAGGACGCCGCGTACGAGCTCGGCGACAGTGGTGTGCCACTCAAGGTGGTGGCGACCGCGCTCGGCACGAGCGAGTCCGCGGCCCGCACGTATCTCAACGACTACCTCTGACGACCAGGCGGCGCACGCCCGTACTGCAGGCCGCCGGTTCAGGCGCTGCGAGGGGGGTTCCTCTTCGAGGCCGCCTTCTTGGCGGTCTTCTTCGCGGGTGTCCGCTTCGCGGCGGCCGCGGTGCTGCCGGTCTTCTTCGCCGCCGCCTTCTTGGCGGTGGCCTTCTTCTTGGCGGGCATCGGATGCACGGTGGCCGGCTCGCCGCGGGTGGCCTTCGCGTCCTGGACGGACTTCTCCAGCATCGCCATGAGGTCGACGACCTGGGCGGAGGCGGGCTCGGCCGGTTCGAGCGCTGGAGGACGTTCGCCGGCGGCCTTGGCGGCGATGACTTCCTCCAGGGCGGCCCGGTACTCGTCGCGCATCTGGCTCATGTCGTGGCCGGTCAGGGTTTCGGCGAGCGCGACGGCCGCGTCGACCTCCTCATCGGAGACGCTCACGTCGGGGACCGGGACCTGGTCGGTGGAGCGGATCTCGTCCGGCCAGAGCATGGCGTGCAGGACGATCACGTCGTCGAGGACGCGGAGCAGGCCCAGTCGCTCGCGGTTGTGCCACGCGAACTTGGCGACGGCTACCTTCGACGAGCGCTGCAGGGCCCGGCGCAGGAGCTCGTACGGTTTCGCGGCGACGCCTTCGGCGGCGAGGTAGTAGGAGGCGCCGATCTGGATGGGGTCGATGCTGTCGGTGGGGACGAAGGAGACGATCTCGATGGCCTTCGCGGTGGGCAGGGGCATCGCGTCGAGGTCGGCGTCGGTGACCGGGACCAGGGTGCCGGTGGCGGTCTCGTAGCCGCGGCCGATCTCCTCCTGGGCGAGTTCCTCGCCGTCGAGCTCGCAGACCTTGCGGTAGCGGATGCGGCCGCCGTCGGCGGTGTGGATCTGGCGGAAGGAGATGCTGTGCGACTCGGTCGCCGGGAACGCCTTGATCGGGATGGTGACCAGGCCGAAGCTGATCGCCCCGCTCCAGACGGGCCGCACCGCAACCTCCCTCGATGAGCCCCCTCCATTCCAGCCTCCCACCCGCCCGAACCAGGTGCGTATGGGTGCGCGGCCATCCGGGCCGGCGCTGGCTACAGGCGGTCGAGGACCTCGGCAGCAGCGCATTCCCCGCAGGCCCGGGCACTGGGCCTGGCGTAGGCGGTGACGGCGTCGTCGAGGGAGAGCTCCGGCCCGTCGGCGGGCGCCCGACCGCATCCGTACTCGTGCAGCACCGCGCCGCCGCGGGTGCGCTCGATCGTCCAGGCCCACCGCAGGTCCGTCCCGGGCGGGGGCGGCGCGAGGTAGGGGTGCGACGGCGCGCGTGCCTCCACGGGTACGGCGCTGTAGTCCTGGCCCTCCACGGGGCGCACGTACTCGTCGCCGCCGGCGGGGACCCAGACCGTGTACTCCACGGGCTCGACGTGCTGGTCGGCGGTGACGGACCAGACCGGCATGCCGACCCGGTATCGCCAGCCGGCCGGGGTCCAGCGCCGGGCGTGGAGCCGGGCCCGGACCTCCTGGCCGTCGGGGAGGGTCAGCCACACCGGCGGCCGGGTGACGGGGTCAGACATGCAGGTCAGGTGTGGACCGGCCGCTCCTGCCGGGCCTGCTGGCACGGCACGCAGAGCGGATTCGCCGGGGCGCCGTAGCGCGCGCAGGGAGATCCACATTTGGCGCATGGCCCGGTCTGGCTGGGCGCCCAGGTGGCGACGCCGGGGCGGGGCGCGGGGGTGGTCATGGGCTGGCTCCGGTGCGGACAAGGGATGGAGGTGGCACTCAAGTGAACCGTTTCGGCCGTGGCGAAAATCCGCCCCGGAACCGCGCCGCGCTGGACGCCATCTGCCGAATACGCCGTACAGCTCCGAAGAGCCCGGGCGCTAGGTCCCGGCACGACTACCGAGACCTAGAATAGAACACATGTCCGAGCTTCCGCCTGATCTCCTCCGTCTGAGGACGATCGTGACCTACCTGCGCTACGAGCTGGGCCGCGCCGAGCACGCGCTGGCCGCCGCGGAACAGACGTCGGCCGCCGCCGCACAGCGGCGCCCGCTCCCTCAACCGCCGGCGTGGGTGATCGAGCACGGCATCGGGGACGGACGGCCGCCGGTCAGCGTCCACGCCGGGGACTGCTGGGACCGCGGCAAGCGCTGGCGCCCGCTCAGCGCCGAGGAAGCCCGCCGTGCGCTAGCCGAAGGCGTACGTGCCTGCACCCACTGCCGCCCCGACACGGCGCTCGGCGTGATCGACTGAGATCAAGCGGTCCGGCCGCGACGAATGCTTTGTGGCACGACAAGTGCCATCAAGGGCTCTCCGCCCGAATACGCGGGAACGCACTCCGTTCGGCTCGCACCACTGGAGGATCGGACGCGTGATCGCCTTCCTGAAAGAGCACTCCACGATCCTCCTCGCCCTCCTCACCGTCGCGGCCGCGTTCGGCGGCACCTGGCTCGGATCACACATCCAGGCCAAGGGCGGACTCGCCCAGGCCAAAGCCGCCAAGGAGGCCGCCGAAACGGCGGCCGCCGCAACACTCCAGGCGGTCCGCGAGCAGAGTGACCGTGCTGCCGCCGCCACCCACGCCGCCGCCGTTCGCGACCGGCGCACGTCTTCGATAGCCGACCTGCTGCGCGCCACCCGCGAGCTCGTGCGCGCTCTGGACCGGCAGTACCGCGAGCCGGGAAACGACGCCACCATGAACACCCTCCACGAGGCGTTTATTCAGGCACGTGGAACCGTCGAACTGTGCGCCCCCACGAGCCTGCTCCCCGCTGTCAAGGAGCTCGCCAAGACGACGCGGAACCTGAACGACTTGGCACATGAGCGCGCCGAATCCAACCGCGCGATGACCCACCTGCAGACTCTGGAACGCGACGGGGTCGACGCCACGCCCCTCTACCGCGCCGTCGCAGCGCTGGAGACCTTCCGCACCGCCGCCTTAGCAGACGCTCCCAACGCCATGGAGCTGCATGACCAGGCGGAGGAAGCACTGCGCCAGGTCCCCCAGCTGCCCGAGCACGAGCGGGTCGTTCTCCTGGTCGACTGCTACTACGAACCTCTCCGCCCTGCGCTGTCCCGCCACAGGGACGAGCACTATCAGGCGATGAACGACGTCATCGAACAAGCCCGCTCCATCCTCGGCGTCAACGACTAACCCCTCCGGGCAGGTGACGCACCGCGGTTGCGGGTCTAACAGCCGGTCTTTCTCGACCTCCGACTCCTCGAAGGTTCGATGCGAACCCGTCCGCTGTCGAGCTCGGCCCGGATGTCTCATTGGGGTCGGCGTTCAGGGACTCGGGGACCCCGCAACGGACCCTTGGAGGAAGACGTTCCTCATGGATAACGCCTGGTCAGAGCATTTCGTGGACCGTATTTCCAACCGGTCTCTCAACACGGCATAGACTGGCGGCTGTTCGCATCACACCGCGGGCGCATCGCAGAGGGCGGGTTCTTCAACCAGACCCCGCCTTCGACGGGCGCACACGGCGTCAGCGGATGAGAGGACAACTGAACATGGCGCACATCGAGCAGAACGGTGAGCAGTCCGACCCCCTTGGGAAGGGCGAGCAGCCGGGATGCCGAGGTGCACACCGCAACGAGCGTTCCCCCCTCGACCTCATCTTGGTCGCCTTCGCCGATGACATCTCTGGATGGATCATCGACGGGGGTAAGTGGCTGTTCGAGAGCCTGAACAGCCTGTAGAACGCACTGCGCCCCCTGGTGGTGAGACACCAAGGGGCACTGGTTGTGGGTGTACCCACTCCGTGCAGCGGCTCCTCAGCGTTCTCAGGCGAAGGGGAGCCGTTGTCGTTCTATAGCCTGAGCCATAGCAACCCCACCTTAGTACACACTCTTATGTGTCAAGGATTCGTGGGACCGAACGGCAACCTGCTACCACTGATCAGCAGTGTTCGCCGGTTTGCGAGACTTCGGGGGTGACCACCACGCGCCGCCCGCTCGGGCACGGACCGGTCCCCGCCGTCGCCGACGAGGAGTCGCCGATGGCCTTTCGGGGGACAGCTGCAGACCGGGCGGCGGCAAACCAGTTCCGCCCGCCCGCTCCGGTGTCCGCTGCTTCTACCCCACCGGGACGCCGGCTGCTGGGTGAGGGCCCCGGCAGCTGACGGTGGTCACGCGGCGGTAGCCGTGGTGGGAGATGAACTGCGGCAGCCAGGCCCTACCGGTGGATGCGCGCGCATGGCTCGCCGTGGGCGTGGTTGAACTCGACGCAGAGCCGGGTGTTGTGGGGGAACTTCTTCCCGCCCTTCCACTTCCAGCTGACCATGGACATCTTGGTCAGAGCTGCGCTGACGGGGGTGGCGTCCTTCCAACCGGTGAGTTCGGACCTGTAGCCCTGGGGGGTGTAGGTGATCAGACGGGCCCGTACGCCGGTCCCGTGGCCGTCGATGTGCGCCCCGACGGTGTCGACCCGCAGGCCCTTGCCGTAGACGGACAGGCCGACCTTTCCGTCCGTGGCCTTGGCGTCAGCGTGCGCGGGCACCGCGGCGAACACGAGGGCTGCCGCCGTCATCATGTAGATCGTCTTCCGCATGACCATCCAACCGGTCCGGGACGGGAAGGTCACCGCCTCCACGAGGTTGTCCACAGGGAGGCCCCTGTCCACAGGCCGGCCCGCCGATGGTGATCAAGGTGGGACGATCACTCTCATCCCGAAGCGAGGAGGAGATGAGAATGACCACGTCAGCCCTGATGGAGCTGGATGCGCGGCTGGACTCCAAGAACACGGTGGCGGTTCTGGCGGCGGCCTGGGACGCGTTCACCTTGGCGGCCGAGGTCGCCGATGCGATCACGTTCGAGGAGGGCAGTGACGAGCTGCAGGCGATGGCCGCAGCCCAGCAGTCCATGGCCGGTCGGGACCTTCTGCCGTTGCCGCAGAGCGGCTGGGCCGTTGAAGCGACGGCGCCGGCTCCGGGCGCGGCCGGTCTCGATCGGCATGTGCACCTCCTTGAGCATGTCAGCGGTTCGCTGACGCGACTGTCGTCGGCCGCAGTGATCGATGTCGAGGCGGCACGTTCCCTGGGGCGGGCCGCGGAGTTGGCGGCCGGCGCGGCCCTGGCACTGTCCCAGGTCCGGGGGCACTGACGTGGCGACGTTGGGAGAGCTGTTCGACGTCGCGATCGCCCGGCTGGATGAGGTGGCCCGGACCCCGCTTGCGTCCATCGGCGCTGATGAACGGGCCGCCCTGGCCGGAGAGGTGGAGGGTCTGCTGTTACAGGTGCAGAAGAGCCTCGGCCCTCGGGCGTACACCCCTACCCCGACGACCGAGGAGCGGGAGCTGACAGCTGCAGAGAGGAACCTGAGCGACTGTCTGGACCTCGCGCGGGACTCGCTGAGTACGGCTCGGCGGTACTTGTCCCCGCAGGGCGGTGAGAGCCAGGCGTCCAGCCGAATCGCTTCCGCGACGCAGGCTCTGGGTGCGGTGCGCGACACGATCAGCAGCCACCTCGGGCCGGACCGGGCCGCGCTGACTCCGTACGCCTACCTCCTGCGGCACCAGAAGGCCTTCGACTACCTCGCCAGGAGGCAGGCGGAGGTCGCGTGGGCAGCCGGGCGCGTCGTCCACCGGCTCACGCAGGACGCTGAGCATCCCGGCGCGGTCGACGCCTTCAACCAGGCCAGAGCCTCCCTCGATCACGCATCCGTCTACGCACGGTCGTCGACCCGCGACGCCGATCACGACCTGGCCGCCTTCCCGACCGCCCTGCCGGTCGAACCGGTCCACGCCGCGTCAACGGATCCGACCAGCGCCATCACCGCCCGCCTCGCTGAGGACAGTGAGCGGCTGTCCCGGGCCGCGTACACCGCCCTCCACGACCGCGCGGATCAGCGGTTGAGCGGCTCGGACCTCCAGCAGATCTCCCGTTGGAACGCCATGGGCCGGCTGCTGGCGGGCCGGACGCTGCTCCATGTCGCGGAGGGCGTGACGGATGGCGCGGTCCGGGACAGCCTCAAGGACGCGGCGGCGGCGTTGAGGGGGTCGTCGAAGGCCTGGAAGGGGGCCGCCGAGGCCTGGACCCGCGTGGTGGACATCGGCGATCCGCGGGAGCATCCCGTACTGCCGCCGCCCGGCCTCGCGCAGGTGAAGCAGGGGACGGTCGCCAGCATGCCGTCGACCGACCCCCACCCCGCCGTGGTGATCTCCCGGACGAGCGTCGTGCGTCTGGGGCAGCTGCTGTTCGGCTCGCAGTGGACCCCGGAGCAGCCGCCGGGCAATGCCCGACCGGCGGCCGACGTCGTCGCCGATGCCGGAGGCGAGGGAGCTCTGGCCGCAGCGGCGTACCGGCTCTCCGCCACGGGATGGCAGATGGCGGCCGCCGCCCCATGGGTCGTGCGGCGGGCTGAGGCCGGGCTCGTGACGGACTCCGCGAACTACCGTCCGGCCGGCCTCGACAGGGACCGTCGCTTCTACCCCGCCCATCCCCGCCAGATCGAGGTGTTGACTGGGGCCTACTCGGCGGCGATGGGCGCGGAGCAGAAGGGCGCCGCTGCCTTGCTGACCGCCGCGCAGAGCGCGGGCACGCCCGTCCCGCGGGCCATGCTGGACGCGGCCGCCCACCGGTCGATCGCCCAGGAACAGAAGTGGGTCTCCGCGAGGCCGGTTCAGGCTCCCTCGCAGGTCCTGCCGCGGGCGCATGTTCCGACCGAGCTGGTGACCGGGCGCCGGCCGGGACTGCGCCGGTAACGCCGATCTGGCCGACAGGTTCCGGTGCGTGTGCAGGCCGAACCCTGCGCGCGCACCGGCCGCTCGTATCCGCGCACGGGTAAGGCGCGGGACCCGGGAGAATCATCCGGTGAGTACACCTGCGCAGTCACACCACCGCGGCCCCGGACGCGGCGTCAGCACCCTTATTCCGCAGAGCGCCACCGACCAGGCTCTGGCGGCGCTCACTGGTCTGGAGACCGTTCCCGTGCACGTCGGGCTCCTTCAAGCGGCGGCTCTGCTGCTGGAAGAGGCCGCGCGGACTACGACCGACGACGCGACGAGTTCCGCCATGACCAAAACAGCGGGGATGCTGCGCTCCGCGATGTAGGCGGCGGGTACCGGCAGCGCGGGGCGTCGCCCGGCGGGCGACGCCCCGCGCTCTACGCCGAAGCCCGCGGTGAACGGGCGGCTGATGGCGCAGGAGCGGCAACCTGCGGGGCTGGCATTGCCGCCTTCTGGGCGGCGTGGTGGGCAGTCCCGGGCGGCAGGGTCACCGACAGGCGGGCCGAATGCGCGTCGGCCGCTCTGGCCAAGCCCTGGAGGGCTTTGAGATCGGCGGGGGCGAAGCGTCCCGAGTCCACCGCCAGGGCGAGGAGGGCCTGTGCCCGTTCGGCAACCTGCCCGTAGGCGCCGACGGCCGGACCGGGCTCGGCGTCATGCGGGGGGAGTTGCGTCCAGGCGTCGCGGAACGCCAGCACCCTCTTATGGCTGGAGCCGACGACTTCCTTTCCCATGGGGCTTTGGATCCACGACTGGAAGCGCTCAGAGATTTCCTCCGCGGCCCGCACAGCATCGTCACGAGTGGCGTACGCGATCGGGTTGCCCCGCTCGACGAGCCGCTGCATCGGGATGCCGGCCTTGGGGTCCGGCTCCTTGACCGGGGTCGGCGCCGGCGCCTCTGTCACTGGCTCCGCCGAGGCGACGGTGCTGTAGGTGATGGCGGCGTCGGAGAGCTTCTGCAGGGCGTCGAAGGCGGGCAGATCAGGGCGGAGACGGTTGGCGAGTGCTGTGGCGGAGTCCGAGATCGCCTCGCAGGCCCGAATGGAGACCGTCTTCCAGAACCCTTGGAAGCGCACGTCGTTCCGGAGGCGCTCCCAGTAGTCGCCGGCCTGCGTCTTCATCACATCCCAGACGTTGCGCAGGGCGCTCCGGACCGTCTGGATCCGCTGCCACTCCGGGTCGCCCTTGAGCGCGTCGGCGTGGGTGTCGACGCCCGCCGCGGCTGTCTCGACAGCTGCGGCCGCTTCCGGAACGGGCGGTGTGGGCGCTGACGGTGTCGGCGAGTCCGGGGCCGGGGGTGTTTCGGCGGCTGGCACGGAGTCGGCTGCTGGTGCCTGGGTGCCCGGGCGCAGGACGGCGAGGTCGGGGGCGACGGCTTCGCGGAGCTCTGCGGCGGGGGTGGGCATGCCGAGCTCGTCCCAGGCGGCCATCGCTTCCTCGAACTCCGCCCAGTGGAGGTCGGACGGGTCGGGACGACGGTCTGAAGGCGTCGCCGGGGGCGCCTGTGAAGGTACTGGCGTCGGCGTCGGTGGGTGCGCGGGGCGGGCGGTGTTCTGCCACAGGGGCATGGCGTCGCTCGACGGCTGCTGCTGTACGACTGGTGTGGCCATCGCTGGTACCTCCACTGTGTTGTGCGCCGCGGCGGGCGGCGCCGACTGGGAATCGGCGGTGTGGTCCGGCTGGACGCTGTCGCGTGGGGAGCCTGGCGAGCGAGCTCCGGCGTCGTTGTGTTCCTGAGCGGTTGGGGCTGGGGTGGGGCCCGGCTGCTGGGAGGCGGGCCCCCGAGCCGCTCTTTGCAGGGCGGCTTCCAGGTATGTGTCATCGGCGCCTGTCGCGGACGTCCGGGTCGGCCGCAGCCCGGTGGTGGCGCGCGGCCAGTACGGCGAACGACGTGAACCGCCTGTCCCCGAGCCCGTCACTGACCAGCCTTGTGTCACCGACCCGGCCCACCAGGGCGTCGCTGTATCCGCGGCGGGCGGCGGACGCGATCTCAGCACCGTCCGGACCGAACACGGTGACCGCGCTGCCCTTGATCAGGGCGTGGTAGCCCGGTACCCCCTCCACCGCCTGGGCCCCCTCGGGCAGCAGAACAGGTGCGACGCCGTCCTCGTCGGCCGAGGTGGGGTGCTCGATGCGGATGGTCACGAAGCCTCCTCTACAGCGGCGCGTTCAGCTCGGCTTCGCGGCGGCCGAGCTCGGCGGCCGCCGGGTGAACCGCCGGGGTGCTCGTCGCGTCGGAGAGCTTCAGGTACAGCTCGAAGGCCTCGAAGCTGCCGGACGGCGGGGGAACGATGAGCGGCGGGTCCTGGTGGGTGCCGGTCGCGCAGGCGGCGAGCTGAAGGCGCGGCACGAAGTTGTGAAGGGTGTTGATCCAGTCGGCCTCGGCGAGCTCGCGCCCGGGCGCCTCTTCCCCGGCGTACGTGCGGATCCAGCCGGTGTAGAGGGCGGTGAGGTGCTCGACGACGGCGGAGTGCCGGTACCAGCAGTACGTGATCGTGTTGTGGAGCTCGAAGGTCCTGCGGAGCCAGTCGACCCATGCGTCCAGCTCGCGCATCCGGATGCGTCGCTCCTGGGGCTCCATGGCCGCCCACACCCAGCGCTGTGGCTCGGGCTTCGCGGCGGCGCCGGGCGGCATCGGCCAGAGGTCTGCGGGGTTGGTCAGGTCGGACACGTGCGCCTCCTGGCGGTCGTACAGCTACTTCTTGGCGGTGCCGGCCTTGGGCTCGGCAAGGAGCTTCTTGAGGTCCTTGTCGCGGAAGGTGAGACGCATCCGGACCTTGATCGGCGGCAGGTTGGTGTACTGGGCGATCGCGGTGAAGTCGGGGAGCTGCTGCAGGGAGTGGACGGGCGCGAGGTCGGTCTCGGTGGCCTGGGTGTTGGTGGAGTGCTCGCCGCGGGACCGGCCGTGGCTGGTCTTCATGACCTCGGTGCGTCCGTAGAGGCCGGAGAAATAGCGCAGGGTCTCCAGGTCGCCGCAGCCGGGCAGGAGCATGCGCAGGCCGCTGGCGCTCAGAACCGTGTTGGCCTTCTGGACGCCGAGGGATTCGCGGAGCTGGGAGAGGTCGTGCCAGACGGTGAGCATGGCGATGCCCATGCCGCGGCCGGTGGTGAGGATGTTGGGCAGGCGGGGGTAGCGGAACATGTTGCCGGCCTCGTCGACGAGGACGCCGACGCTGGGGTTGATGGGCTTGCCGGTCGCGTTGTAGCGGGACTCCGCGGCGTGGATGGCTCCGGCGATCAGGGAGCTGATGAGCGGGGCGAAGCGGTCCGCGTCGGCCTCCGAGGCGATGATGCAGATGGTGCCCCGCCGGTCGAGCCACTCCTCGAAGGTGAAGTCGGAGTGGGAGCAGGTTTCGCGGACCTCTTCGTCGGCGAAGACGCGGGCCAGGACGTTGAGGCTGAACTGGATGGAGCCGATGCCGTCTTCGTGCAGGCGCAGCCAGGGGGAGGCGTAGTCGTCGGCGACGTCGGTGTAGCCGTGGGCCAGGAGGACGGCGCGGACGTAGTCGACGGCGTCCTTGCCGAGGCCGATCCAGCGGCGCATGTCGCTGATGCCGCCGCCGGAGAGCTGGGCGGCCAGCATGATGCCCTTGAGCACGCTTTTGGCCTGGTCGATCCAGGGGGCGGCGCGCTTGTCGTCGCCGGAGGAGGACGCCTCGGCCATCCAGGCGGCCATCCGGTCGGCGGCCTTGGCGTCGGTGCAGTAGGCGACCGGGGACCAGTGGTCGGTGGCGCGGCCGGGGATGCCGGCCGGTGCGATGACCCAGACTGGGCCGATCGCGCTGCGGCGGTCGTAGATGATGTCCAGGTCGGCGGCCTTGGTGGTGGTCACCACCAGCGGTCCCTGCCATTCGGCGGCGTTCGGGAGGACCAGGCCGGTGGTTTTCGACGAGCCGGGAACCCCGAACACGGTGGCGGAGATGTTGGGCTGAGCGGCCACGATGTTCTTCGTCCGCAGGCCACGCCCGGCGGTGATGCGGTTGGTCCGCTTCAGCGGGTCGCTCGCCGCCGCCATCTTCCGCTCGATCTTCGCGCCGCCCCACTGCGCGCCGCCCGACTTTCCGCTGAAGGACAGCAGGGTGGCCGCCTTCACGAGGAGGCCGCCCACGGCCAGCACGAGAAGGACCGTGAGGCCGTAGAACAGCCAGGAGGGCGGGGCCGGCTGGTAGACGGAGCCGGGCCCCTTGGCGAGGGCGGAGATAACGGTGACGGGGACGCTGTCGGCGCTGCGCACCCAGCCGTTGCCGGAGAGCAGGCCGGCGAGCGGCCCGGCCAGGAGGACGGAGCCGCCGACCGTGACGACCAGGCCCGCGCCGTACGCGGCGAGGAGCGTGTTGTCGTCCAGGCCTGCGGCGGACGGGCCGGAGCCGCGGTCGGGCATGTCAGATCACCATCTTCTCGTCGGTCTCGAAGAGCCGTTCCTCGGTGCGGGAGAGAACCAGCTGGACGGCGTGGCCAGCGCCGCGGCCGACTTTCCAGAGGGCTCTGCCGCGCTGGCCGGCGCCCCAGGAGCCGATGAGGTTGCACTCGGAGTCGGTGAGTCCGATGGCCTCGCGGGTGATCTGCAGGGGCCGGGTGTCCTGGGCGAGCTGGATGCGGGTCTCGCAGGAGGCGATCAGGTCGCGGGCGATAGCGACGGCCTCGGAGCCGGCCGCGCCGACGGACTCGAAGTCGGAGAGGCGGTGGGTGGCCAGGACCTGGATCGTGCCGGTGGCGCGGGAGAGGCGCAGGTCGGCGTCGATTTTTTTGACCATGGTGGCGCCGCCGGAGCGCATCTGCCGCCAGAGCTCGTCGCGGACGACTATCCACGGCCGCTGACCGGGCTGGTCGATGGCCGACTGCGCCCACGTCGAGACGCAGGACAGCACCATGGCGACGGTCTCGTCCCCGTACTCCTGCAGGGCGGAGATGTCGACGGACTGGATCGGGGCCTCCCAGTCCAGGTCGATGGAGGTGGCCTCGTCAAAAAGCCCGCCCAGGTGGCCGGTGACCATGCCGCCGAGGGCGGAGCGGATGGAGGCCATCTGCTCGCGGGCCCGCTGGACTTCGCCGTCGCGGATACGCAGCTCGCGGGCCATGGCGTCGGTGGGGTCGCGCAGCCGGTCGTAGACGAGCGGCAGGGTGGGCACCGCGAAGCGGGAAGCGCCCGCGCCGTGGAGCTCGCCGGTGACTTCGCGGACCGCGACGTCGAGGGCTTCTTCCTCCTGGGGCAGGAGGGTGCGCTTCAGCTGGAGTTCGAGGAGCGCCTTGAGGAGGGTGAGGCGGCGGCGGTGGATCTCGGCGAGGCGTGCCTTGAGCTCGGCCGGGTCCTTGATGAGGTCCAGGCCGCGTCCGAGCGGGCCCGCGTCCAGGGGGTTGAGTCTGCCGGGCAGGCCGGGGCCGAGCCGTACGGGCTCGACGCCGAGGTGGCGGCACAGCCCCGCGTACTCGCCCTTCACGTCGCCAGCCACCAGAGTCCGGTGGCCGAACGCCATCAGGCGCAGCGAAAGGGCTTTGACGTGCGCGGACTTACCCGATCCCGGGATCCCGGTGATCATGACGTTGGGGTTGGTGCACAGGCCCTCCTTCACCCAGACCGCGGGGTGGGCGCTGAACGCCTCCGTGGTCAGGACGTTGCGGCCGATGTAGGCGCCGATGGGCGGCAGGCTCGCCGCGTGCAGGAACGGGTAGAGGCCGGCGGCGTTCGCAGTGTCCGCGCGGACCACTTCGGTGCGCGGCATCGCGGCGGTGCGGCCGGCGAACGGCTGGCTCCAGCCCCGCTTGGGGGCGACACGCATCGACGTCGCCGGGTCCTCCAGCAGGCGGGCGCGGCGCAGCTCGCGGGCCGTTCGCTGCGGCGGGATAGGTGCGGGCGCACGGTCGGCGACGCCGGCGGCCTCCTCGATGCCGATCGCTTCGAGGAGGGTGTCGCCGGCCGGGCGACGGGAGAAGAGACCCATGTCAGAACCCCATCCGACGGTCGGGCAGGCCCTGGCCGAGGGGGAGGGCGCCGGTGGCGAATCCGATGTCCTGAGCGCCCCACATGCGGCGCACCTCCAGTCCGGCGGCCGCGGCGTCGGCCTGGAGTTCGGCGCAGGCCGTCTCCAGCTCTCCGAGGTCGGTGACGGTGACGGTGAGGACCGAGGTCATCCGCATGACGCCCTGGCCGGAGGCGCGAGCGACGTCCTGCTGGCGGGCGATGGCCTCCTCGCGGCGCTCGTCCTCGCTCTCGTCACGGCCCGACTTGGCGCGCAGGTGGCGGGCGGAGGACCGCTTGGCCTTGTCCCGGGCGAGTTCCTGGCGGGCGCGGCGCGGGCCGATGGGCTCGAAAAGCAGGCTCATCGCCCGGCGGGCGTTCTGCCGGGGCCGCAGCAGGGGCTGGAGGATCGTCGCGAACACCTCGGCCTGCGGCCAGGTGCGGACCTGGTAGGACACCGACCAGGCGCCGTCGTGCCGGTAGACGCCCCACGCCGTCTCGGCGGCGGCGGGGCCGGCGAGGTCCGGGTCGAGACCGGGCGGGGTGCCGGTCCAGTCGGGGCTCTGGGCGGCAGCGTTGCGGGTGGCAAGGTCCTGCTGAGCCTCGGGGTCGTAGGCGGTCCGTACGGTCTGGGCCACCTTGCGGGGCGGGAGCCACTCCACCACCTGCAGGCTCGCCGTCGACAGGCCCTGGCCCATGGCATGGAGTTCACGGACGAGGACGGCGGCGGCGCCGACCTGGCCGCCGCCGGCGCCCTTGATGGCGAGGCGGGCCCGGGCAGCGGAGAGCGTGACCGTCAGGTAGGTCTCGCGCGAGGCGGCGGCCGGGCCGGCGCTGTCCATCAGCTCGGTCAGCGCGGTCACGGCCGCGGGCGGCGCGTCCGCGGTGATGTGGCGGGCGGTCCAGGACATCAGTGCGGCGCCGTCGTCGGGCAGGCACCGCTGGTGCACGGCGATACGGACGACCGGGGAGTCCTCGGTGCAGTAGCCGCGCAGGAACTGCGCCCAGGCGGCGACGCGGGCAGCCTGCTTGTCGGTGTCGACGAGGGCGAGGCCGGGGAACGTAATGCGGGCGACGGCGCTGTAGGTGCCGGCGACGGGGTCGTGGACGACGCCGAGCTGGCCGCCGAGTCCGTCGGGGGCTTCGAGGATCCGCAGGCGGGCCAGGACGCCGGGCAGGTCCATGGGCTGGCGGCCGTTGGAGGCGGCGCGTGGGGCGAAGGCGCCGGAAAGGAACACGTTGCGTCGGGTAGCCACGGAGATCTGGTGCCTTACTGCGAGAGAGATCCATTCGTCGGCGCTGAGCCCTGACACCCGCCCGAAGGCGAGCACGAGGAGGAGCAGAGCGACGGGCACGCACACGAAGGTGGCCTGCCAGCCGACGTTGAAGGGCAGGAGCGCGAGCAGGGATGCGGCGGCGACCATCGCGAAGCCGGGCCCGGACAGCCGGCCCATGAAGCCGGTCGTCTCGGACTGCCAGCCGCCGTAGGAAACGGGCTGGGACATGTCATCCCTCCTTTCGAGGGGCCGGGGTGGGCCGCGGGCCGGGGTCCGGCATCTCGGTCGGCGCTCCGACCGGCGTGGGTGCGGGGGACGGCTGCCTGCGCGGCGGGATGACCACGTGCCGACCGCCGCCGCCGCCCGGTTCGAGGCCTGCGTGGGCGGCAGTGCTGCCCAGGCCGGACTCCAGGGAGTCCTTGCCTGCCGCCACGACCTGGAGCCCGAAGGCGGCCATGCCGACGGCCCGGCCGCCGAAGCGTCCTGCCGACTTGGCCGCACCACCGCCGCTGGCGGCAGTCGCGGGGGAAGGGGATGCGGCGCTGGTGGCATTCTCGGACTCCAGGGCCTTGGTGTAGTTCGAGCCGCCGCCGACCGATCCGGCGCCGCTGGGTTCGGGGCGGTAGCCGCCGGACATGGAGGAGGCGGAGGATCCGGCGGAGCTGAGCCAGCCGGAGACCATGGCGGAGCCGGAGCCGTTGGTCGTGAAAACCATGAACTTCGCCAGGGCCGGCCAGCACAGCGCGGCGGCGAGGAACATGACGAACCCGACGAGCATGTTCTGCACGCCCTTGCCCTCGGACATGGCGAAGAAGCCGATGGAGAAGCAGGCGACGATCGCGGGCTTCATCAGGACCAGGGAGATGAAGGCGTTGCGGGCCTTGGGCCACCATTCGGAGGTGGCGTCCGAGAGCTGTCCGGCCAGGGTGATGGGCATCGTGGCGACGATGAGCATGATGCCGACCTGCCGCATCAGGATCTCCACCCACAGGGCGGCGATGACCAGGATGCAGACGATGCCCACGACGATGACGACGCCGACCGCCGAGGCGGTCACGGTCTCGCCGGCGATGAGCGCGCCGCCAGCGGTGGCGGCGCCGCCGCCCCCGGTGATCAGGCCGCCGAACAGCGTGCCCAGCTGCTCCTGCATGGCCTTCGTCGCGGCTGCTTCACCGCTGCCGCCGCCGTCGAAGGTCTTGTTGATGATCCACGTCGATACGGCGTCCGACCAGGTCAGGGCGGTCTGGGCGACGCCCCAGTACACGGAGGAGATGATGGCCCACTTGGCGAGGCCGGTCAGGGCGGTGGCCGCCGGGCCGCCCTGGTGGCTGACCGCGACCTTCCCGAACTGGATCAGCAGCAGGAAGACGGCCAGGACCGCCGACAGGGAGGTCATCATCAGCGTGAACTTGGCGATGCCGGTGTCGTCGAGGTTGATGGAGGAGTTCTCGTTGAACAGCGTCGCGAACTCCGTCAGCAGCCATACGACGGACTTGCCGATGTAGGAGGCGGCCTCCTTCAGGGCATTGGAGGCGAATTCGCTGAATTTGCCGGCTACCCACTCCAGTGGTCCCTTGGCGGGCGGCGGGTATTTCGCCTCGCCTTCCTTCTGGCACACCGTGAAGGGCCGTCCGTCGCGCACGACGCAGTCGGTGAGGAACTGGTTCAGCGGCTCGTAGTTCTTCCACTGCTTGTCGGGGAAGTCCTTGCGCCACTGCTCCAGGCGGCGGATCTCGGCTTCTTTCTGGGCCTGAGGATCGCACTCCGCGGCGCCGGTACCGTCCGCGCCTTCGCAGATCTTCGTCCGGCCGGGGAAGGGCGGGTCGTCGGGACCGGGAAGCCGGCAGATGGCACGGTCGTCGATCTGGTCGACCAGGCAGTACTTGCCGCGGGTGTCGAGCCCAATGGTGAACTGGTCCCAGTCCTTGGGGATGGGGTCCGGCGGGCCGACCGAGGCGTGGTGCTTCGGGTCGTCGGCGGCCACGGCGATCGACAGGACGGCGCCGGCGCCGAGGAAGGAGAACAGGGCGCAGAGCAGGACGACGACGCGGGTTGCGCGCACGAGACGGTCAGTTCGCATGCCGGACCTGGACCCAGCCGTCGCTCCAGGCGTACGGGCTGTTGGGCTCGTAGGCGACGGGGAAGTCGCCGAGGACGTCGTACTTGTCGGTGAACTTCCAGGCGCCGTCCTCCCACTTCACGACGAAGCTGATGGTGGCGCCGCGCATCGGGTTGGGGTCCGTGCCGCCCTTGGGGCCGGTGGCGAAGCGGTCGTAGGAGAGCCAGACCTGCATGACATCGCCGACGGGCAGGCCGGGGGCCTTCAGTGTCTTGCCGCGGGCGGCGTGGACGGCGGTCGTGAAGCTGACGTCGGCCGGGATCCCGCCCGAAGGGGCCAGGCCGAGTACTTCGCGCATCTTGCGGATCTCGGAGACCTGCTTGTCGACGTAGCCGGGGGCGTCCTTCGACACCACGGCGTTGAGCTGCTGGGCGGCCTTCTCGTCGTCGAGCCAGGCGAACTCCTCCCACCAGTACACGGCCGCGGAGATCCCGCCGCTAGGGGAGCCGGGAAAGCCGATGGCGACCCCGTCCTTGTGGTCGGTGGGCTTGCGCAGGCTGATCTTCTGGGCCCGCTCCGGCGTCATCGGAGCGTCCGTCGCGGTGCCGCCGGTCGGGGCGGGGCTGCTGGCGGACGGGCTGGCACCGGCCTGCGGGGCGCCCTTGGCGTCGTCCCGCATCAGGGTGGCCGCCGCAAATCCGCCCGCCACCAGGAGTCCGGCCACCGCGACGACGATCGCGGCGAGGATGAGGCGGGCCCGCCGGGCCTTGAGCCCGGTGTCCGTGCTCACGCGCTCGTCATGGTGTAGACGGCCAGGACCAGCGACGACGTCAGGCCGATGCCGCCGGCGCCGATGAGGCTCCACAGCACGCCCTGCTTGCCCCGGGCGGCCAGCGCGGCCCGCTCCGTGTTGTGCCCGACCGCCACCAGGGCCCACCCGCTGAGACCGCCGAGGACGGCGAGGGCAAGACCGCCGCCCGCAGTCCAGGCCAGGATCGTCTTGACCGGGGTGTTGACCGAGTCGGGCAGGGCCGGGTCGAAGTCGGGGACGGGCCCTACGCCGTCGGCCAGGACGACGAGGCCGGGGTCGGTGGCAAGGGTGTGCAGGCTGTTCAGGAGCTGGCTCATGGTCGGGGGTTCCTCGTCAGACGGCAGGGACGTGGGCAGGGGGAAGCGGCGCAGGCTGCGGCGCGGCGGGTAGCGGATCGCCGAAGGCCTGGCAGGCGGCGTAGAGGACGGCGGTGGCCAGGTCGCGCGCCGCCTGGCGGGTGCGCGTACGGATCCGGGCCGGCTCGGCCTGGAGTCCCTGAGCGCGGATGTCCGCATCGTGGGGAAGGTGGACCACGGCGGAGGTCCGGGCGGAGAGCATGGTGGCCGCGGCCCGGGCAACGGCAGGTGGGCGGCCGTCGGATCCGGCGAGGACGACGACGGTGCGCTGGAGCGGGAGGCCTTCGGCGTGCAGGAGCATCACGGCCTGCTGCAGGGCCTGGACGCCGTCAGCGGTGGCCTGAGCGCACAGGACGGGCACGGCGAAGGGCAGTTCACACCACGCGCGGGTCAGGCTCGATGCGCCGTCGTCCGCACACCGGGCCGCCAGCAGGTCGTGGGCTATCGGATGGGCCGTGTCCGCGACCAGGGCCTGCCACCCGCCTGCGGCGGCAAGCTGGTACCAGGCGGCTGCGGGGGCTGGCAGGGCCAGCGGAGCAGCACTCCATTCGCGGCCGTCCGTCAGCACGTCCCAGTCACCTTGGGGTGCGCGGCGCACCGCTGCGGCAGCACGGATCTGGGCGCGGGTCAGGGGGACGTCGTGAGGAAGAGCGGCGAGGCCGGCGGCCTGGGCCGCTCCGGTCCAGGTGGGCCAGGGAGAGCCGAGGCGCGGGGCCAGGTCGAAGACGACGGTGTCGGCCACCTCTGCCAACTCGTCGGCGAGCAGGTGCGCAACGGTGGACCGCGCGCTGCCGCCCGCCGCAGCCAGGACCGGCACAACGAGACGAGAGGCCGCAGCAAATTCCAGGATCGCCGGAATGCCCTTTTTACTCACTAATCCCCCCGAGCCCGCCACGCAAAGCCGTCACTAATGTGAACGTCGCATGTTCACCGCCCCGCAGACGGAATGCATCGGCACCCTACACCGGGGTCCTGACATCGCCTGAGCGGTATTCATCACCCGCACCTGCGAGCGGAAATGGCATAGTGTCACGATCTGCGACGCGAAACCACGTGGAATAACAACCAGCCAATATGGCTGGTTTCGATCTTCGTGGACGCAAATCCGGGGGATGCGTGAGGGAGCGCGATGGGGGCGAAGAGGTGGATGGGGCTTGCCGCGGCCGGCGTGGTGGCGACCCCTCTGGCGCTGGGAATAGGTCTCGTACTACTCGTCGCCGCGGTAGCGGAGGATGACAGCAAGGGCCGCAGCGTCGGCACCTGGCCGACGGCCGGCGCGCTGCGCATCGGCGGCCGCGACGGAGTTCCGGCGGAGTACGCCCAGCTGATCATCGACGCCGCTGCCCGCTGCGACCAGGGCCTGCCTCCCGCGATCCTCGCCGCCCAGATCTGGGCCGAATCCGCCTTCAACCCCCGCGCCGTCTCCTACTCCGACCCGCCGGCCAACACCCGCCCGCTCGCCCGCGGGATCAGTCAGTTCATCGCCGGCACATGGGAGTCCGAGGGCATCGACGGCGATGGTGACGGCGACCGGGATGTCTGGGACCCCAAGGACGCCATCCCCTCGCAGGGCTCGATGATGTGCAAGCTCCTGCGGACCGCGAAGGGCCATCCCGAGTACAGCGGGTCCCCCATCGAGAAGGCGCTGGCCGGCTACAACGCGGGGTGGGGAAGGGTCGAGCAGTTCAAGGGCGTCCCGCCGGTCAGCTTCGCGCAGGGCCAGACGTACAACTACGTCAAGGCGATCATGGCGCAGTCGGCGAAGTACACGGCCTCGGGCGGCGGCGGTGGCCCGGTGCAGCTGCCCGCCGGCTTCGAGCTGCCGCCCGACACCCCGCCCCAGGTCCGCACCGCCGTGGCCTGGGCCCTGGCCCAGAAGGACGGCTGGTACCAGCTCGGCGGCGACTGCACCAACGCCCTCGGCCCGAACCCCCGGCACTGGTGCGACTGCTCGTCCCTGATGCAGCAGGCGTACAAGGCGGCTGGCATCACCATCCCGCGCGTCACCTTCGACCAGATCAACCTGCCGCTCCAGGTCGGCCTCGACAGCCCGAAGCCCGGCGACCTCGTCTTCAACGCCGGCAGCGACGGCTCGGCCGCCAGCCCCGGGCACGTCGGCATGTACATCGGCTCGGGCCTCCTGATCGAGTCCCCGCGGACCGGAGTCCGCACACGGATCGTCCCGTACAGCAGCTGGCGCAACTCCACGAACTACATGACCAGGGCGACAGGAATTCGACGGGTGGTCGCGTGGTGACCGACACGAACACCGGAGACACCGTGCACGAAGACCTCTTCCGCCCCTGGGGTCTGGTCGACCCCGCGTACTGGACGACGGCGGACGCAGAAGAGACAGCCGCTCCCGCCGAAGTCCCCCTCGTCGCGGAAGCTGGTGTCGTCAGCGACGAGGTCGCCGCCGAGCTGGCCGCCGTCCAGGCCGCTGCGGCCACCGACCTCGCGCACGCCGGCGTCATCGCCGAGAAGCTCGACGCGAAGACCACGGCAGCCCGTGGCGAGCGGCACATCGAGACGGTGCGGGTACGGGAAGTACGGGCCTACCTCGTACTGCTGTCCGGCCACCACGAGACCGCGGTGGCCTGGTACCTCCACGTCGTCCGCCTGCATGCTGCCCTGCACGGCCCGGACCACGAAGAGACCACGCTCGCGGTTCGGCGCGCCTACAGCATGTGGAAGGACCTGCCGCCCTCGCAGGCAGACCTCCTTGCACCTGAGCTGGTGGAGGCGTTCACCGCAGTGCAGGGAGCCGGCCTTGACGCAGTGCGACGGATCCAGATCCAGCTTGCACAGCGGGACACGAGCAGCACGCAGGCGGCCCAAGCCGTGGTGATTGCCACCTGATGCGCACCGCCTGACAGGACGGTCTACGCAGGGATGTGCGGATGCGGTCGCACGGTCGTGGCCCGCTCGTCGTTCTCGCGGGCGTAGCGGCGGATCCCGACATCGCACGACCCAACGAAAAGAGCCGGCGCCCCTACTAGGCACCGGCTCTTGAGCGGTCGTGCGCCAACACGGCCCGCGCTTCCCCTGCTCATGCTGTGGTTGGAGCCAATAGCGATCAGGGTTCCTCCGCGGCCCCGCACGGGCCCGCGCCAGGTTTCGCATGGTCGCAGCAGTACCGCTCGCAAGCAAGACTGACTGGGGCACCGCCGCATCAACCCGCGCCCAGCGCCCAGAAGCCGCATGCCCGTCGTCTCATGACGTGGGGCGCCGCTGCATCAACCCCGCCAACGTGACCAGCACGGTCCCACGCACTTCCGGGGACTGCCACCATCTATGTCCACAGGACACGCGAGGGCGGCGCCAACCGCTCGTGCCCTGTACCCGGTTGGAGCCAAATGTCAGCGCTCGGTGGCCTCGGTCGCCGCACCCGCCAAAGTCAGGAGTACTGGGTCATGCCCGAGAAGAACCTCTCACTTCCCTGCGCCACTGCTCAGCCCGCCCCCCGACGACTGCACACCCCCGACGCCGTCGTCATCATCGTGATCATTCTGGCTGCGGCAGCTCTCAGCAGCACCGGCTTGCCCGTCGCCGATGTCCTGCAGCTCCTCGCCTGCGCCGGCTTGGTCGCGATCCTGCTCATCGGGCTGGGCACGGCAGCGCCTGTCAAGGCAATCCGAGCCGCACTTCGCGTCGCCGCCGGCCCCGCAGTCTGAGGCCCAGAAATGGGACGCCCCGAAAAGCCGATTCTCGACCACCCCGCAAACGAGCGCCTCCAGCAACTCGCGGAATACCTGAGGGGCCGGCGCCAGCGGGCCGGCCAGCCCACCTATCGTGCGCTGGCCACGGCAGCGGGCATGCACGCCACCACCCTGCAGCGAGCTGCCTCCGGCAGGACGGTCCCCAAACTGCACGTGGTGCTGGCCTACGTCCGTGCGTGCGACGCTTCTGTAGACGATCGGGCCCTGGACAGAGCGAAGCTGCTCTGGCAGGAAGCCCGCTTGGAGGAATCCCGGCACCTCCACCACGTCCCCGCCTTCACCATCCTCATCCCCTTACACCGGATCCGAGACCTCGCTGAACTCAGCCATCGGCTGAGGCGGCTCTATCAAGAAGCCGGATCGCCCACACTCCGAGAGATGGAGCTGCGGGCTGGTGCGTACGGCGTGCTACCCCGGAGCACTGCCCATCGGATCATCCACATGAAATCGGTCCCCCGCAGCATGCAGCAGTTCCGAGCGTTCCTTCGCGCCTGCGAGGTACCCGCGCGGTCATTTCCTGCGTACGAAGAAGCATGGGACCGGGCATGGATCCGTGAGCGACGCCTCGCGCTCCTTCGAACTGCTTCCGCGAGCGAGTGATCAGGTTCCTCATCGAGCTGGTTCGACGTCGGGCAGGCCCACCCCGCCTCCTCCAACACGTCGGCCTACCGAAGCGCTTCCTCACCATCTGACAAGCTGTCCCCGTCCGAGTAGCCGCGAACAAGCGGTGAAACCAACGGAAGGCACAGCATGAGCACCACTCTGACCAGACCCGGCGAGCGTGCAGAGGACCGCGCGAAGGTGGTCGTCGTCGTCCAGCAGAAGGGCGGCACCGGCAAAACCACCATCGCCATCAACGTGGCCGCCTGCTCCGGGCGGTCTGCGGTCTACCCGCAGGCCTCCAACGAGGACGCGCCGGCCCCGGTTGTCGCAGCCGGTATCGACGTCCAGGGCAGCATCGAGAAGTGGTGCGCCCGTGTCCGCGAGGTGAAGCTCCCGTTCGACTACCTAGTCACCAAGGGCAAGACAGGCATCCTGCCTCTCATACTGGGCGACCCCACCAGGCGCCGCGTGATCGTGGACACTCCCGGCTTCATGGATGTCGACCCCGACGCCGAATGGGACGCTGACCCGCTGGGCGACAGCCGCACGGCCGACGCTCTGCGCGAACTCTTGGACGTCGCAGACCTCGCCATCGTGCCCATCACCCCCTCCCGGATCACCTGGGACGAGGCGGAGTTCACGATCGAGCGGATCCTCAAGCCGAGGAAGATCCCCTTCCTCGTCGTGGTCAACATGCACGACCCGAGCAAGGACAAAGCCGAGAAGCAGCTCGACAAGCTCAAGGCGTGGATCGACGAGAGGGAATACCCGCGCGTTGCGGACCCGATCCGCCGGTACACGATCCACGAGCACGCCCACGAGAACGGCACCTTGGTCACCGAGTACAAGATGAGCGGCACTGCGCTGAACGCCCGCGAGGACTTCATGCGTGTGGCCCTGACGATGGAACAGATGCTCTGATGGGACAGCAGATCAACCTGCCTGGCGGCCCCCAGGGGCCGGGCAAGCCGCACACCGCTCTCCAGCTGGCCCGGGCGATCGGCACCCCGCCGGCCCGTCCGCTCACCGACTCCCCGGTGCCGACGTCCGACGAAGAGCGAAGGCTCACCGCGTGCGAGGCGGCACTGGAGAACCTGCGGATCGCGTTCTTCGCGGCGGGCAAGGCCCTCCAGGTGATCCGCGACGGGAAGCTGTACCGGAAGGGCTTCACGACCTTCGAGGCGTACACGCTGGAGCGTTGGGACATCACCCCGCAGTACGCGGGGAAGCTGATCCGGTCCTGGCGGGTGGCGGAAGTTGCGTTCGAGAAAGCGGCCAAGGAATCGAACGGTTTGGAAACTGCAGTTTCCAAAAGGCTCGGCTTCACGCACGCCTGGGTGCTGGTCCCGCTCGTCGAGGAGCACGGCGTGGAGGCGGCAGCAGCCCTGTATCTGACGCTGCTAAAGAAGGACGGCAAGCTCACCTCGGCACTGGTTGCCGCCGCCGCGGCTGCGATGCCTGTCGACCTGGTGGGCCACCCGCGCAAGCTGGAGTCGTGGGTGGAGCAGTTCGTGCTGAACTACGCTCCGCCGGTCAAGGCGACCGAACTCGACCCGGCCAAGACGGTGCGGGCTCTGCAGAAGGCCTCGACGGCTTTCGCGCCGGCGGCGGTCCGGGCCGCACTGGAGCACGACCCGTCCGGGACCCGTGAGGCCGCACGGAGCCTGATCCTGTCGCTGTCGGAGTCCGCTGGGCTGACGGTTCTGATCGAGGACGACGCCCCGGCCGTGGTCCCCGGGGCCAGAGGCGGGGACGACGTCGAGGCGAACACAGGCCTGGAAGCGACCGCGTAACGCGAGTCAGTGCCTCCCGTCCACCGTTCCGGTGGACGGGAGGCACTTCTGTCGGTGCAGGATGGCTGACTGACGTACCGGTGCGCCCCGGTCGGCTACCGTCCCGCGAGGCCGGCCGGGATTCTGCGCCAGGGGCCGTCGTACCGGCCCCCGCACAGCTCGCATCGGGCTATCAGGAATGCTGACGCGGGGGTGGCCTCCTCGCACGGTTCGACTGCCTCGGATCCCTCGGGAAACACGGCGTGCAGGCGCGGAGTCGTGCAGATGCAGGGGGCGGCCGTGCGGGCGCTGGCGGTCGGCTGCTGCGGGATCGACACGTGCAGCGGGACCGATACCGGCACGGTGACCGCGACGGGGGGCGGCGGGTTGAAATCCAGGGTGAGCGTCACGTATTGGTCCGCGACGTCCCATGGCGGCGGCGGGGCCTCTGCCAGGAACCGGGTACGTAACTCCCAGGTGGTGAACACGAGCACGCACGCGGCCAGGACCCGGGAGCCGGCGCGGGCGGGATCGGGGTCGATGACCGCGACCGGGTGGGCCGCCTCGCCCATCAGCGGGACACCGCCCGCGTAGCGGTCATCGCCGAGGGTTCGTCCGACGTGGTGCGCGCGGAACCCCCTCGTCTGGAGCGCGTCGCTCGCCCATCCCGCAGTGTCCTCGCCCGCCTCTCCGAGGTGGGGCAGCGGCATGCCCGCGGCTCGGTGCTTGCGCTCGACGACGGCGAGGACGCGGCGGACCATGCGTCGGGTGATCTGCTGGAGCCGCAGGCGGCGTTCCTCCGCGTCGGTCAGTCGCCACGACGGGCCGGCCGCTTCCTCCTCCTCGTAGAGGCGTGACTCCAGCAGGCAGTCCTCTTGACGTTGTCGGGAGTCGAGGAGGCGGAGGTCCTCCTCCTTGCGGCGGCGCTCTGCCTCCGCCCATGCTCGCGCCGACTCCACCGTTTCTTGGTAGTCGGCCTCCGCGCGCAGGCACCGCTCATCGACCCACAGCACGTCCAGGACGAGTCCTTCGGTCCGACGCTCCGGGCTGTAAGCCACCATCTGACGGTCGAAGACCCGCCGGAGGAACTCGGTCAGCGTCATCTGGTCGGCCTTGACCCACTGCCCGTCGTCGAACCGGGCCAGGCCCTCCACCACTACGGCCGTTTTCGCGACTTCGCCCACGCGCACCGAGGGCACCACGCCAAGCCAGGGCGCCCGCCGGTAGCAGAACCACACCGAGGGCACCCCGTCCCCGAGCATCCGGTCCGATCGGTCCTGGATGTCGCTGGGTGTGATCCTGGACAACTGCGCTTCCAGGGCGAAGCGCCACCGGCCGCCCGGATCGCTCGCCAGAACATCCGCCCGCCACGCGCCGTCCGGACCCTCCACCTCGTCGGCCGCGTCCGCGCCAGCCTCCTGCGCCGACGTCAGCAGGCACCACTTCAGGTACAGGTGATCGGGCGACTCGCCCCCCGCCTGGCAGTCGTCCGGCGCCCCGGGCTGGTGCGCAAAGTGCGGCACCTGAAGGGGAGAGAGCCGGGCGCTCATCGGCCAGCCGCATCCCTCGCACGTGAGCTGTGACGGCTTCACCCGGTAGACGTCGTCCCATGATCGGCCGCATCCCAGATCGGACAGGTACGACTGTATTCGCCCCCACTCGGCATGCTCGGCACAGAACATGTTGCCTGCCCCCCAAGTCCGGTGTCGCCCGCAGCGTTCCGTGTGACTCGACCCGCGCGCAGCTCTACCCCTCCTGCTCCGGCTTCAGTCCGGGCTCGGGTGAGGCCGGGGCATCGGCACGTTTCACCAGCGGTGTGTGGCGGACCGCCCGATCTGGCGGGGAACGCCCGGGTCGATGACGCTCAGCGTCCGGACGCGCAGGGGGCCGACTCCGCCGATCGACCACCTGGCCGGGGTCGGGGCGGCGGTGCCCTGCAGCTGACGGACGACCGGATCGGTTGCCAGGTGCACCACCCGGCGTCGGCACCGCCCGTACGCCCGCAGGATCTGCCGCGCGCGCTCGGGGTCTTCGCCGCGAGCTCCACCTCAATGGCCACCATGCCCTCGCCTGGCAGGAGCAGCCCCGCAGTGCTCACCGTGAATCTGACGAAAGCCGACCGCACCCCTTCATGCACCCGGCACCCTGGGACTGGACAACCGTCATACGGAAGGGACCGGACCGCATGGCAGACAACTATGGCGACGTCTACGACCCTCGTATGGGCTGGCTCCGCCTGGAGGTCTACGTCGAACCGGAAAACGGGGTAGCCATGTTCATGAGCAACGGACACGTCTCCGTGAAGAAGGACGAGTCCCAGCGCGTGAATGAGTGGATCAGCCGGCTCAATGAATCGAAGGTCACCGCGCTCCACGCCCTGCTCGTCGAGGACAGCAAGATCGGCGACCTGTTCCATCCCTGCGTCTACGACGACAAGGACAGCCCTTCCGCCATCGGCGGCCAGGGCTGCCTGTGCAAGCAGGCCTTCACCGACCCTCTGACCGCCTTACCCGTGGTCCGCGAGCACTACCGCACCGTCAGCGGAAACATCGAGACCTGGACCTATCGCTCGATCACCAGCCGTGGACTCCCGCCTTCCTCCAAGGTCACCAGCATCATCGTCGACCCCCACGAGTTCTGGATGCGCGACGACGATGGCGCCCTTCACTTCCTGCCCCGTACCGACAACTCCGGCTACGGCATCGGCTACGGCGGCGGCGGCCCCTACACCCTCTGCCAGATGATCGAACAACTCGTCGAGTCCGGCGGCACCGTGGCTACTCCGCCCCGACACCGACCCGCGCCGAACGACGCCCTCGCTGCCTGGGCTCGCGACGACACCATCAGCCATCAGGGCGAGTACACCCTCAAGGACCTCCGCGCCTTCATCCGCTGACGTCTGGTGTCACCATGCCGAAGGCGGCCTCCGCTCCGGATGTCGCCTTCGGCTTACCGGGCCATGGTCCGCTTTGGGGGGCCCTCGGGTGAGAGGGGCGGACGCGGGCTACACGCGCGGCGGTCGGCTCCCGTAGCCCAGCAGGCCATCGGGCCGGTCTGTGGTCTGGCGCTGCTGGGGCGAGGACAGAGGGTTGTGCACCGTCTGCGCAAGGCCACCGCCCTGCGGCCGCACGGCGGTGGCCCGCTCGTCGATCTCGCGGGCGTGGCGAATGGGGGCGGCAGCCTGCATCTCCTCGCGGAGGGCGTTCTCCTGCTGCATCTCGGCGGCGTGTGCGCGATGGCGCGCGGCCGCCGTCCGATGGGCTGCCGCGCTTCCCCGGAGTTGCTGAACGTCCTCGGCGACGCGGGTGTCGAGTCGGGCGGCCAGCACCGGTACGCGCTGCTGCAGCGTCTCCAGGAGGGTCTCCATCGCCGGTACATCCCGGGCCGGGATCAGGTTCCCTCCAGACACCAGCAGGGAGACGTGCGCGTAGCCGGTGAGGACCTGCCAGCCCTCGCGCAGCGCCTGGGCAGAGGCACGCGAAGCCCGCTGGGCTTCCTCGACGACGGCCGCGTACTGCTGCTGGTGCTGCGCGGAAAGCGCCGCCGTTTCCTTCCGGCTGGTGCCGGCCAGCCGGAGCGCTATCCGGCCCTTCCCCGCGGACTGCTCGATCCGGTCGATGATCCGGCGCAGAGAATCGGCGTGCCGCTGGGCCGCCTCGTGACGTGCTGCTTCCTCGCGCGCCCGGTACGTCCAGCCGCCGGCCCGGGACAGGACCTCGTATGCCTCGGCGGCGAATGCCCCGCCCGGGGTGACAGGTGCGTCCAGCCTGTTCTGCTGGTCCTGGGCCTGACGCTCGTGCTCGGCAGCCAGGTGCTCTGCGCGCTGCGCGGCCGCAGACTCCTCGACTGCCCGGGCAGCAAGGTGCTGTGCGGCAAGGTGCCCGTACGGGCGCTGCTGCCACGGGGTGCAGGCGGGCTCCTCCTTGACCACGGTCCGGGCGGCCGGAATGCCCGCGAGCTCGTCGGTGACCATGGTGTCCCCGACGTCGGCCTGCAGGATGCGGCCGTACGCGGCGACCGCACGGTCCAGACGGTCGGCGTCGGTACGGACCGGCCCGAGGACAGACCGCGTGGGGTGGTCCTCCAGCTCGTCGAGCGGCAGGTAGAGGTGGCTCTCCTGCCGGGCCCGGGACATGGCCGGGTAGAGGCTGTGGGAGTCGGCGTGCAGACCGTAGGCGATGGCGACTTCGGCGGTCAGGCCCTGCGCGGAGCCGATCGTCATCGCGTAGGCGTGGGTCAGGCGGCCCTCGGCAATGTCGCGGGCGGACATCCACGCCTCGCTCATTACGAACCCGCCGGTCGGCTGGGGGCGGCGCCACTGGACGAGAACGCCCTGCCTCGCGTCGACATCCAGGACGACACCTCGGAAGCCGTTGAGGACATCGACCGCGGACTCGTCACGCCGGCTGCGGTAGTCGTTGCGGCGGATGTGCACCAGGTCCCCGACCGCGAACTGGATCCGCCCGCCGCCCGCCACCGCGTACGTGCGGCCTGCCTCCAGTTCTCCGGCGGCGACGAGCGCGGCGCGGGCGCCGGCGTTGAGGGTGGCGACGTCCGCGCGGCGGGCGGCGAGCAGGAGGAGGTCGCTGACCTGTCCGTGGGGGTCGCTGGCCCAGCGGGTCCGGGCCTCGTTCCAGGCGCCGAGCATGGCGGTCAGGGCCTCGGTGGCGGTGTCCTCGGCGTGGACGCGGCCGTGCGCGGCGAAGGCGGCGAGCGCGCTGGTGCGGCCGCCGCGGCGCCAGTCCTGCAGGGCGGCCCTCTCCTCGATATCGCGCTGACGACGGTTCTCGGTGAGCTCCAGGCCCTCGACGAGACGGTGGATCCGGGCGAAGCCACCTCCGATGCCGACCGCGCGCAGCTGCATCGGGTCGCCGACGGCGACGACTTTGGTGCCGGTGTCGGCCGCGTGCCGCAGGAGCGCGGCGAGCGCCCGGTCGTCGACCATCGCGGCCTCATCGATGACGAGCACGCCGACTCCGTGCAGGCCGCGGCCGCCGCTGACCTCACGAGTCCACGCGGCGATGGTCTGGGACTCGATCCCGGCCTCGGCAGCCAGGTTCGCGGCGGCGACGGCTGCGGTGGAGGCGCCGACGACCCGCAGACCGGCGGCCTCCCAGCCGGTGCGGGCGGCCAGCATGAGGGTGGTCTTGCCCGCTCCGGCCACGCCGATGACCGCGTCGACCGCGTGACCGGCGGTCAGCAGCCTCATCACCACGGCGCGCTGCTCGGCGCTGAAGACGAAGGGGCGCTCGTCGGTGGAGTTGGCGACCTCGACGGAGGCGAGCGTCATCTCGGCGGCCTCGGCGGTCAGCTGGGCGAGCTGCCGGTCGAGTCCGGCCGAGGCGCATTCGATCACAGCCTGTTCGGCGGCCACGACCATGGTGTGGGTGTAGCGCTGCCGGTGGGCGTGATGGCCGCGGTTGGAGTCGGCCAGGCGGACCGCGTGGCCGCCCACCGCGAGGACTTCGTCCGTGAGCGCGCTCAAATGCTGCGCCGACAGGAGATAGGGCAGCGTCTTCGCCACGGCCGCCATCACGTGGGTGTGGGAGACCGTCTTGCGGGACGCGGTCAGCCCGTGCTCGGCGTCCCAGATCTGAGCCGCGACCTCGGCCGGGCCCGGGATCCGCGGGCCGCCGCCCGCAGACAGCGGCAGCTCCGTCCCGACGGGGCCGGGCAGGGCGGCCGCGACCATCGCGTCGACCGCGGCCTCGCCGCCGAGTTCGGCGGCCGCCCGGGTACGCCACGCCTCCCTCGGCGTGTCCGGCCCGGCCTCCTCCTTGGTCTCCGCGCTCTTGCGTGCGGCCGCCTTCTGCTGCTCCCGCGAGGCGCCCTCGCCCGCCAGGTCGAGAACCTGCTGGTGGCGTCGCGAGAACGCCTCGCGCACCCCTTCGTCGACCCCGGCGAGCTCCCACGCACCGGTGGTCGCGGAGCGCTCGAAGCGGGCCCCGTGCGCCTCGGTAAGGCGGGCCCTGAGGCGACCTTCGGCGATCTCGTTGATCAGGTGGGCGTACCTGTGGAGGTCCTCGCCGCCGCCCGCGATCGTGCGCCACTTGCCGTCCACGCACTTCGCCATGTGCGCGATGTTCACGTGGACGTGCAGGTGCGGGTCCCCAGGTGAGCCGTCGACCGGGCGGGCGGAGCGGTGCAGGGTCGTCCAGCCGATCAGCCCGGACGTCTCCACCCGCTCGGCCTGCCGACCGTCCCCGTGGTGGCCAGCCATCCCGTAGGCCGCCCACTCCTCCAGCGCGTGCACGGCCTCGGTGACCGACGCCAGCCAGTCCTCCTCGATCCGTCCCGCGAGCTCGGCACCGGCCAGCCCGTACGCGGCGGAGATGCTCTTCGGAAGATCGAGGGTGATGTCCACGCCGCGCAGCCCGACGTCGACGTGGTGCCGCATCCACCTCCGAGCCTCGGCCACCGTCTCCGCGCCGTACAGCTCGTCGAGGTCGAGACCGGCGGCCACGGCCAGGCGCTCGGCGTCGGCCAGCGGCAGCAGGTGGCTCTCACCATCACGCAGAATGCCGCGCTCGGCACGGACGAATCGCTTGGCCAGCGCGGGCCGGCCGAGGTACTCCGAGACCGTGTTCCCGGACGCGGCCGCCGCCTCGGAGAGCGCGTCCACGAGCACGCTCGCGGACACCTTCCCTCGCGGGTCGAGCGCCTTCTTCCGGGCGACCAGCTGCTCGCCGGTCCGCCAGTCCCGACCGTCCATCAGCGCGTGCGCGGCCTCCGGATCGACCCGCTCCCCGGCCACCAGATCCAGCTCGGCGAGCCCTCCGCCGATCCACCGCAGCGTGCTCTCACCGGCGAGCCGGTACTCGATCTGAGCGTCCTCGGACCGGTCGCATCCGCAGTCCTCGACCAGCCGGTAGTCGACCTGCTCGGGGGCGTAGATGGGTGTCGCGTACCCCACCCTCCCACCCCCTCATCCGGTCCTCAGCGCATCGCGATCCATGATCGTGTATCGAAGATACCTGGAGTGCTACATCGCATTTCGATCTTTGAGTCCCTGACAGTACCTCCGGGTCGGCGGTAGGACAAAGAGGCCTTCGCGAAGAGCCTTAACGGTGCTGAACTGTGTCGTACGCAGGGTGGATGTCAGCGGGGTGCGCAGGGTTATGACAGTGGGATCGCAGAGTCCGTGTCAGTAGGTGGTGACGGCTCGGGGATCACCCGAGGCTGTAGAGGCCGTTGTCGTGTCGTGGAGGTCGATGCCGCCGTCGACCCAGACGCGGAGGAGGACCTCGGTCTCGGCGGACACGGCCACACCGGTGGCCTGCCGAGCCACTAACAGCTCGCCTCGTAGCTGGCCGCTGATCAACCAGTGGTTGGAGCGGGCAGGAGCAAGCCTTCGGGCGGGTTGTCGAGCACCCCTGGGGTGAAGGTGGGTGGTTTGACCCAAGACAGGACGGATCGCAAGGACACGGTGCCACCGGAGAACTTCGCCCTGTCGAAGGGCACGGTGCCGCCGGAGAACGTCGCCCTGTCAAAGGACACGCTGCCGCCAGAGAACGTCGCGTCGCGGAAGTACACGGTGCCGCCGGAGAACCTCGCGTCGCCGAAGGACACGGCGCCGCCGGAGAACCTCGCCCCGCCGAAGTACACGGCGCCGCCGGAGAACTTCGCCCCGGCGAAGAGCACGGTGCCACCGGAGAACTCCGCGCTGTCGAAGGGCACGGTGCCGCCGGAGAACTTCGCACCGCCGAAGGACACGCTGCCGCCGGAGAACTCCGCCCCGTTGAAGTACACGCTGCCGCCGGAGAACGTCGCATCGCCGAAGGAAACGGCGCCGCCGGAGAACTTCGCCCCGGCGAAGAGCACGGTGCCGTCGGAGAACGTCGCCCCGTCAAAGGACACGCTGCCGCCGGGAAACTCCGCGCTGTTGAAGTACACGCTGCCGCCGGAGAACTTCGCGCTGTTGACGTACACACTGCCGCCGGAGAACTTCGCGTCGCCGAAGGACACGGTGCCGTCGGAGAACGTCGCCCTGTCAAAGGACACGCTGCCGCCAGAGAACTCCGCCCCGTCAAAGGACACGCTGCCGCCAGAGAACTTCGCGTCGCCGAAGGACACGCTGCCGCCAGAGAACTTCGCACCGCCGAAGGACACGCTGCCGCCAGAGAACTCCGCCCCGTCAAAGGACACGCTGCCGCCAGAGAACTTCGCACCGCCGAAGGACACGCTGCCGCCAGAGAACTCCGCCCCGTCAAAGGACACGCTGCCGCCAGAGAACTCCGCCCCGTTGAAGGACACGCTGCCGCCGGAGAACGTCGCCCTGAGGAAGAGCACGGTGCCGCCAGCGAACGTCGCCCCATTGAAGTACACGGTGCCGCTGGCGAACGTCGCCCTGTTGAAGAGCACAATGCCATTGAACTGGCTGTTTGAGAGATTACCGCCGTCGAAGGTGACGCCTGTGAAGTCGAAGTTGTAGTCCGACCAGGAAGGGCTGGGGCTCGCGGATGTTCCCGAGTCTTGGAGGTGCCTACGGATAACCCGGATGATGGTGTGACGGACCTCGCGTTCCCCCTCCTTGTACCCGTTCGCCGTCGGGGCGGTTTCGTAGGGCATACGCAGGTAGGCGCAGAGCACGTCGATGCACACCTGGCGTTGCTCTTCCCAATCGTCGGCGAGCCGTGCAAGGGCGTATGCGCCGGCTAGACGTACGGCGGCTTTGTCGTGGCCGAGCTGTTCGGCCGCTGTGGTGTAGCGGTCAGCGAACTGGTTGGCATCGGCTCGGTGGGCGTCGCCCTCGGCGATGCGCTGCTTGCGGTAGGAGTACACGCCTGCCAGGGCGGCGCCGATCAGGGCGACGATGGCGAGGGCGCCCCTGATGGCTTCTGGAACGTTGACAGGTTTCGGGGGCTTCGTCTCGTTGGCGGCGTCGGCCAGGAGGCCATAGACGTACTTGTACATCAGGTAGCTGGTGGCGATAGTCACCGCGATGGAGAACAGTGCCACGATCCAGACATGCAAGAGCGGCGGCGCGTACCGGCCGCTGATTCGTTTCTGATGGAGCCACCTGCGTCTGCCTGCCATACCTTCACGATGCGCATAGCCGGGCTCAGCCCGGGGCCCTAAAACGACCATGTGGCGGCATCTTGGACCCCACAGGGTCCATGTCGTGTCGCCGAGCTCCCGCCATTGGATGCCGGTCCCTCTCCGTGTAGGTGCGCACGCGCCGCCGGGCCTGGTGCTCGGTGGCGGCCGGGACGGTGGCGGAGCCGCGGGGCGGAGACGCTGCACCAATGTCCCCCGAGGCCGTACGAGGACCCCACGCACTGACAGAACCCTGCGCCGAACCGACATCTACTCTGCGCACGACAGCGAAGAGCCTTCACGGTGCTGAACTGTGCCGCGAAGGCTGACGCAGCCGGCCGCCTGTACTGGATTCCGCCCGGATTCCCCCATAACCCCTGAGGCGGGAAATCCCCTCCGCTCCGGCACGAACGGGAGATCGACTCCCTCGAAGACTTCGAGGACGCCTCCTGTTCAACGCCCCCTGCGGATGCCGAAGGGATGAAAGACGACGGGGGTTGCGCGCCTTGGTGCTCGCTCTCGCACTGTCCTCCTGCCACACCCCATCCCTGCCCGGGGTGGACCTCGCTTCTGTCCCACTGGAGGACCACATGCCGTTCGACCCGACGATCCTCGTCTCGCTCATCTCGCTCTTCCCGATCGCCCTGCTCGTCGGCCTCGTGTGCGCGACCGTCGTCTGCGTCGTCGCTCTGCTCCGCGGGCACCGGACCGACACCGTCGCCGTGGTGCGCGCGCTGGCGGAACTCGTCGGCACCTTCACCCGCTACCGGCGCAAGAGGCAGTAGTCGGTCCCGACCCAGGTCGTCGTGTACACCTCCGCCGACACCCGTACGTCTGCGGAGGCGTACGCCGACGACCACCAGGAGCACGAGCAGCTACCCGCGGCGGGCCGCCGGTTCGCGACGCTGGATGTGCAGCACACCTCTGGCACTATCGCGCGCCGCCGGCACCCGTTCCGCCGTACGGACCAAACGACGTCAAGCAGCACGAGCCGTCCCGCTGCCCGAACCACCTATGCATCACGACCCAACGGCGTTCCTCCGCGCCGCCAGCGCCGCCTCCAGGCCCGGCCAGTACAGCAGCAGCTCCGCCCACTCCTGGTCGGTCACGGAGGCACGGAACGGGAGCACGTTCGCAGTGAGGTTCACCGGCGCCTCGGATCCGGTGAAGAGCAGGATGCACGCCGTACGTCCGCTCCCCCGAACCCGCCATCCCGTGCACCCCCTCCCCCGGACGCACCCGGGGACGGCACACGTGGCAAACGAAACGAGGGGCTCCCGGACGCCATCACGTCCAGGAGCCCCTCTCAGCTACAGGGCGTCTACGCGACGAGCTCTCTCGGCCCGCTGATCCCCATTCGCCTGCGCACCTCGCGCTCCACCATGTCGTCGATGATGAGGTGCATCTTGTTCTCCACCGCCTGTACGGATCGGATGTTGTCGACCTGCCACCAGGCCGTGATCCAGTCCTCCCACTTCGACTCGGGAAGCCCACATGCTCGGAGGAACCCATGCAACTGGTCGATGCGGCGGGGGAGGGCCTTCCCCTTGATGATTCGGTGCGCCGTGCTGTGCGGCAGCACCCCGAATTCGCCGGCGCGCTCCTCCATAGCGTGCGCGGAGGGGGACCGGGCCCAAGCGTGCAGTTCGCGCAGTCGTGCGCTCAGGTCGGCTTCGTCGTACACGTACCTACACGTCGGCATCGGGCGAGGGCGACAGTTTTCGGCCTCCTGAACCCCTTCCTCGGCCAGGTCCCAGAGGTCCCCGGCCTGGTGAAGAGCCTGCCGAAACTCGGGCGAGTAGAAGTCCGTGAAGAAGGTCTCGCCGGCGACCCTGACGTACACGGGCTCGGGAACTTTGACGTAGCAGGCGCGCAGGTACTGACGGACCGTGCGCCACGTAGGGAGAGACGTGCCGGCTGCCGCGCGCTTGAGGGTCGCGGCGGACACCTCGGCAACGTCGGCCAGTACGGCGTAGCTTCTGTTCGCCTTCGCCCGCTCATCCCTGAGGAAGGTCGCGAGCCGGGCGAGTTCGGGCACGGTCTGGTCGACCGGCTTTTCGGGGCGTCCCATGGCCGGCCCCCCTACTTGCTGGGGGTGATGGCCGCGCTGAAGACCCGCCGGAGCATCGCTCCCGGGCGGGGCTTGCTCGTGGCGAGGACGGCGATGCCGGCGACTCCTCCGAGCAGGAGGAGGATGTCCTGGACCGGCGTGCCGAGGACGACGAGGACGGACGCCGAGGCGATGAACGCGGTGAAGACGATCGCGTGCGCGCCGGTGAAGCGGGCGAGCTCGGTTACCGCGGGCTCGACCGGGGACGTAGGGACTACGGATGCGGGCTTGGCCGGCATGGGCTCTCCTGAATGCTATTGAGCCCGTCCGGCGACCCAAAGACCGCCGGACGGTGCTACTGGCTCCATTTGCCTTGGACCGCGGGGTGGTTGGCGCCACCCCGTGCATGCAGTCCACTTCTGAGCATTCCAGGTGATCCTGAGGTCCGTGTGCACCCGTTCGTGTTGGCTCGCAAGTTGTCCCAGCCGGACACCTTGTCCGGGGGAGCTGTCTTATCCGACTGGCCTGGGCAATCCGTTCGATGCGGTGACCAAGAAAGAAGGTTGGCTCACGCTTGCATCCCACCAAATGATCCGGCGCCCAACCTTCAACGGTTGTGACTGGGCATCAACATCGGTAACACTCCAACCCGTAGAGCAATCGGTACGAGGCGAACTCGGCCGGTTGTGGCGCCCTGATTGCTACTGGCTCCAACCGCAGCTGACCAGGGGATTAGCAGGTTCCGTGTTGGCGCACGGCCTGTGCGAAGCCGATGTCCATGGACGTCGGCTTTCGCCATATGCAGAGCCGTTTCGAACGCAAGAGTCGCCGCCCAGGTCTCGATCGGCTTCGACACGAACGAGATCGACCTCCCGAGCAGGAATGCCGGACGAGCACACGCACGCCCCAGTGGTCCGCGGGCGGCCGACGCGGTGGACATGTTCGACCGGGCCTGGGCCGCCGCCTTCGCCGTACCGCCGCGGACCTGATCGCCTGCAGGGTCGGAAACGCAAAAGGCCCCCGTTCCGCCGGAGTGATCCGGCGGAACGGGGGCCTTCTTCGTGCTGCCTGGTCCTACCTGCCCACCAGGCGGGCGGGGTCGAACGCGATCGGGAACGGCTCGTCGATGCGGGCGACGGCGCCCGCCAGGAGCGGCGGCTGATCGGCGTACGAACCGTTACGCAGGCGGCCGATCAGGAGCCGCGGCGCGGGCTCCAGCTCGATGCGCGAGCAGTAGTCGATGCCGACCGCCGCGTACAGCACGGCCTTGAACTTGCGGTCAGCCAGCAGGGGCGGCAGAAAGGCGGGTGGGGAAGTGCGCAAGCTGGCGAGAGACCGCAGGGTCTTGGTGTCTTCAATTGGAGACACCAAGAGATGCACCTGGGGCGTCGGCGCCCCGTCAGCCCACACGGGTCGAGATGCCGTGCCGGGTGCCAGAATCTGACCCCTCGCGGGCGCTGTTCGCCTCACCCGCAGGGTGTAAGTGTCTTCATTGGGAGACACCCAGATGCGGGAGGATGGTCAGGTGTCGGCCAGCGCGTCCGCGTTGTCATCGACGATCTCGGCATCAGTGACATGGTCGGCCGACTTCTCGGTCCTGGGCGTCGGCACGCCCGAAGCGGTCTTGCTGATTGCCTTGCGGCCGTCGTGGATCCGGCGCTCGATCTTTCGGAGTTCAGCTTCGGCTGCGTCGAGTAGCTGGTGCGCCCTCTCAGGGTCCTCCTTGGCCAGCGACTCCACAGTGCGCGGCGCGACGGCCTTATAGGCGGCTCCGAGGAAGGTGGCGGCGTTGGCGAGAGCCTTGCCGGGGGCCACCTTCTCGGGGGCTTTGGTGTAGCCGAGCTCGATGGAGGCGGCTTCAATCGCTACAGCGGTAATGGTGCCGCCTGCGGCCTGGCCACGCCGGGATAGCTCTGCAGCAATGTCTGCTTCTGTGACCGGCTCCAGCACGGCAGTGACTCCCCCGCCGTTCTCCTGGGCTTCCTTCACAGCGGCTGCGTGCGCGTCGGCCTTTGCCTTCTCCGCGGCCTTCCGCGCCTTGTCTCTGGCGTCGCTCTTTGCGGACTCCCGGACCATCTCCGCCGCGCGGTCGAGGACGAGTCGGACTCCGGTCTCCTGTTCCTGTTTGTAGGCGTCTACCAGCCTGATGGCCTGGCTGACTGCCGGTCGCAGGGTGGGAATGTCTTCAATTGAAGACATCAGGATGCGCAGGACGGGTGCGGCCTCCATAAGGGCGTACGCGCGAGGGCGCGAGATGCCGCGGCTATCGGCGTACTCCTCGAAGGTCTGGTACTGCTCCGCGTAAATCTCGGTCCTGTTGACCTCGGCGAGGATCAGCCCGAGGACCATGTCGTACCGGACCTTGAACCGAACGGCGCGGGCCCCCTCCTTCTCGAGGAGTTGGTCGAACTGCCGGATCCGCTCGGCGGGAGTTCCCTGGATTTCGGCGGGGTCGAAGGCGGCCATCTCCGTGTTGGAGACGTCGGGGAGGTTCGCCACGGTGGCAGGGCCGTGCTGACGTTCGGCGGGGACCGCTGGGTCGATGTGTGCGTCGGCGGCCTTGGCGAGCTTCTTCCGCTCTTCCTCGACGCGGGCGTCTCCGGCCTTCACGAGCTTGTTGGTCACTTGGTGGCTCCTGCGGCGGTGAGGATGCTGTCGTACGCGGCGCTGAGGGCGGCGGCTTCTCGGCCGGTCTGGCTAGTGACGGGGACGCAGGCGTAGCGGGTCTGTTCGCGGAGGGTGTGGCGGGGGATGGCGAGGTCGTCGCGGTAGAGGTCGCCGTAGGTGGCGGCGAGGTGCTTCCCTATGGCGTCCGCGAGTGTGGTCTTTCCGCCGGGGACGATGGAGGGGACGATCGCGACGACCTGGAGGTCGTGGCCGTAGCTGTCGCGAATGATCTCGATCGTCTCCATGGCCTCCTTCGCGCCGATTCGGCCGTCCTCGTTGAGGGTGGCGGGGATGACGACGTGGGTGGCGGCGAGGAGGGCGGCAGTGACGAGTTTGCCGCCGGCGCGTGGCGGCAGGTCGAAGATGAGGTCGTCGTCTTGGCCCAGGACGCCGTCGAGGGCGTGGCGGAGCCGGAATTCGAAGCCGGTGGACTGGTCGGTCTCTCGGTTGGCGAGGGCGCGTTCGGCTGCGATGACACGGACGCCGGACCAGTCCTCGGAGGCGTCGGTGAGGGCCTCGGCTGCGAGCCCGCGCTCGCCCTTGGGATCCATCGCGAGAAGGTCGTTCATGGTGAACGCGGGAGCGTTGATGCCGAGTTCCGACGTGAGGGTGCCCCGGGGGTCGAGGTCGGCGGCGTACACGGTGCCGGCGGTGCCGTCGAGGCGGCGCCTTCTCGCGGCTGCGACCATGCCAGCGGCTGTCGCCGACTTTCCGACCCCTCCCTTCTCGCTGTAGGAGGCGATCCGCTTGCCCATGACTGTCCTTCCGCCTAAGGGGTTTCCGGACGGAAGACTATCGAGAACGGGGTGTTCCGCTCACTGCCGGGAAGCGCGTTCCATCACCGTTTTCAACTCCCCTGCAGGGTAAAGAAGAAGGCCGGCCAGTTGGTTTCGGGCTTCTGGAAGGTTGCACGGTAGGGAAGTCCTCTGGCTCGGCAAGGGCGCAGAGGTGACCTGAGTCCTCCCCTGCCCTGTCCCCGGTCCAGCTCCCCCGCGGAGTGAGGCGGGAACGGGCCCGCTGCCCGAAACGCAGAGGCCCCTGTCCACCGGATCCGGTGGACAGGGGCCTCTGTCGTGCGGTGCGGTCCTAGCGGCGGACCAGGGCGGCGGGGTCGAACGCGATCGGGAAGGGCTCGTCAACGTGGGCGACGGCGCCGGCCAGGAGTGGTGGCTGGTCGGCGTACGTGCCGTTCTGGAGGCGGCCGATCAGAAGTCGGGGGGCGGGCTCCAGCTCGATGCGCCAGTAGTGCTCGATGCCGGCCGCGGCGTACAGCGACGGCTTGAGCTTGCGGTCGGTGACCCGGGTCGACGGCGAGGCGATCTCCACCACGGCGAGTACGTCGTGGGCGGAGACGGCGACGCCCGATTCTTCGGCGGCGGCCGCGTCGACGATGGCCAGGTCCGGGATCAGCAGTCCGTCGGGGACGATGACATTGATGCCTTCGAAAATCTCGACGTCGGCGTCGGCGGCCTCGGCGGCCTGCTCCAGCAGGTTGTGCAGCCGGTGTGACGCGCGCTGGTGCGCCAGACCGGGCGCGGGGCTCATCATCAGTTGTCCCCCGACGAGCTCGACGCGCTGTGCGTTGTCCTCGGGAAGGGCAAGGACGTCGTCCAGCGTCCACGGGCCGGCGTGGTTGTAAGCGACACTCACGATTCCTCTCACCTTCTTCCGGACGGTCTCCAGTGTGACGTGCTGCGGTGGTCGCTGTCTTCCCTGGGGTCTCCGGAGGAGGCGGCTGCTGTCGGCAGCGGGGCGGTCACGCGTCGTCGCCCGGTGTCGCAGGTGCTGGTCAGGTGGTCATCCCGGGGGCCAGGTCGTCTCCAGCACCTGGTCCGTGTGGGCGCCGGCTCTGTGTCCGCGGTGACGATGACGCTGCCCTGCCCGGCGTCTGGGCGGCTCTGGTGTGCATGACATCGCAGTGTTGGGCGCCGCTGCGGCGAGGGTGGTGCTGTCCTTCAGCGGTCTAGACCTTCGATGATCGGGAGCATAAACGGAAGCTTCGCTCTCGGCTCCGCGGCGGAGTTCCGCGGGTCCCATGACAGAGGGTGGCCGACTTCATGATCGTCTACTCGTTGTTCGGTAAAACAGGGGGCAGCCTGCGGGAAGGTGGGTCGGCCGCCACTCCGTGATCCGCGGCAGAGAGGATGGACCCATGACGCGTCCGATGCTGACCCAGCGGGAGGCGGCGGCCGCGTGCGGCGTCAGCCGTTCCACCATCCGCCGCCGGCGTGAGGCCGGCGAGCTGCCCGGCTCCGTCGAGGACCCCGTACGGGGATGGATGATCCCGGTGGATGCGCTGCTGGCGGCGGGGTTCCGGCTGAACGCCCCCGCTCCGCCGGACTCCGACACCAGCCCGGCGCCCGAGGCTGGGTCTGGCGTGGTGCCGGGCGGGGGCCAGGACGCGGCGGCGCTGCGGGCG